>JAYUQO010000166.1:0-10577 GCA_043756765.1 Bdellovibrio sp.
TGTTTTTACAGCAAGAAAACGAAGTGAAAAAATGGTGAAAAAAACAGTGAAGTAAGATATTTACTTTTTATTCTTCTCAGCAACCAAAAGTCGTTCAGTTGTGACACGTAATTTTTCACTTAAAGTCCGCATGACGATTTTTACCCATTCAGGCAATTTATCCATTTGGTCTAATAAATTTACATAAGGCAAAACGACGACAACAGAATCTTCTATGGCTTTGATGGTTGCAGATCTTGGCTTTAAATCAAATAAAGCCATTTCGCCAATCAGTTCGCCTATGTTGACTTCACTGACTTTTGTATCAATACCATTAATATTTTTAATGATTTCGAAGCGGCCGGATTTAACCACATACATGTTGTCGGGGATTTCCCCTTCAAGAAAAACAATAGTGTCTTTTGCGATCTCTCGTAGTTCTGCCATAAAGAAAGTTTAACCTTATTTTAGCTAGTGTAAATCATCTTTTTTCTTTTTTTTCAACATCTGGGGTTCTTTAGATATTTCTTCCGCGAATTCATCGAATTCTTCTTCAGTGGCATCTAAAACATCAGTAGATCTTTCATCATTTGGGTTTTTAATAATAGCATCGTCATCAGAAAGACCTAAAATTTTATTGGCCTCGGCTTCTAAATCTGGATTTTCAGTCGAATGCTGCACCCAAAGTTTTTTGCCTTCAAATTTAATTTCTGTCCACACATAAGGAATTTCAATTTCTTCATTATTTTCAAAATATTCAGCTATAAGACCCGCTAAAGCGTCAACACCCATGCCGATTTGGTCGAATATTTGATTTTCAACTTTGGCATCGTAATCAATTGAGGCTTCGAAATTCATGAATTTCAGCTCGCCCTTACGATGGAAGCTTATGCGAAGCGTTATTTCTTTTTTGTAAATGCGCCCATGTGCTGAAAATTCACCCTGACCTTCAGCATAGGGCAGAAAATTTTGAGTAAAAACAGTGCTAATCTGTTGTGCCAGTTCTGGCGGGAACGGTGTCCACTTAAGACTGACTTTGTATCGGGGATTCATAGTTATCCTTTTCTACATGAATGACGACTAATCATTGACTGATTCGAAGCGGTTTTTTATATCTCGTGGGTTCAGTTTGCACAACTAAATTAAGGATAAAATGGAATCAGAATTAATTGCTACAGATGTCGTTACAAATACGCCTGAGATTTCAAGAAATTATATCAATCAGGATATCGGTCTTGGCCGCGGTGTATATGTTTCTACGTACGGTTGTCAGATGAATGTGAACGACACTGAACGTATGTATTCACTTTTAGAAATGGCAAACTTTGCGCCAGTGGATTCACCGGAAAAAGCAGACCTAATTATTATTAATGCCTGTTCAGTTCGTGAAAAACCAGTTCATAAAGTTTATTCAGAAGTCGGAACTTTTAGAAAATTACGCGAAAAAAATCCGAATTTAAAAATTGGTGTTGGTGGCTGCGTTGGCCAACAGGAAAAAGAAAACTTAATTAAAAACCAACCGATGATCGATTTTGTTTTTGGTACAGATAATATTGATAATTTACCTTTGATGGTCGCCGATGTTTTCAATAAAGGTTTTAATGATAAGACAAAAATAGTTAATGCGAAATTTGCGCATAAAGCTCCTTATCATGTTGAAACTTTAGTACGTAATCCGGGTGTAACAACATTTGTGAACATCACAAAAGGTTGCGACAATTTTTGTACATTTTGTATTGTGCCCTTTACTCGTGGACGTGAGAAATCACGACCACTCTCACATATTTTGATGGATATCAGAACGCTCACTCAAAAAGGTGTCAAAGAAATCACTTTACTTGGGCAAAACGTCAATTCTTACACCTCAGATGATGGATCAGATTTCGCTGATTTACTTAAAAAAGTTGCGACTGATACTGACATTGAACGCATTCGATATACTACGTCTCATCCCAAAGATTTTAATGAAAAATTAATGCATGTGATGGCTGATCACCAAGATAAAATTTGTGAATATGTGCACTTACCATTTCAAAGTGGTAACAGCAGAATTTTAGAATTGATGAACCGAGGGTATACCCGTGAAGAATACATCACAAAAATTAAACAAATGAAAAAAATTATTCCTAATATGGTGCTATCAACTGATATCATAGTTGGATTTCCTGGTGAAACCCAAGAAGAATTCATGGATACAGTAAGCCTTGTAAATGAAATAGAATTTGAAACTATTTTTGCTTTCATGTATTCACCACGTCCATTTACTAAAGCAGCCAATTTTGAAGGTCACATTGAGGAAAAAATTAAAAATGAACGTTTAAATTTTCTTTTTGATTCACATGAAAAAATGGCTTTTGCATTAGTCAAAAAATACAATGATCAAACATTGCAGGTTCTCGTTGAAAATGTGAACGATCAAGGTAAAGCTTTTGGTCGAAGCACATCAAATAAGTCAGTCTTTTTCATAGGTTCAAAAGATCTCATCGGCAAAACAGTTCCTGTTCGAATCACTCAGGCTTTCCCAAACAATATGCGTGGAGAATTAGTTCAATAATGAAAACAGATTTTTTATTTACTAAAATTCAAGAAGATAAATTAAATTTCGATGATAACGATTTGATCGAGTTAAAACCTTATGGATTGTCTTTAAATAATGAAACTTCTAGGCCTTTTTTGCTTTTAAAAAACGTTCGTGGTGAACACACATTGCCAGTAGGGATAAGTCAAATTGAAGCGGGGGTGGCAATGACGCAAACACAACCCAATCAATTGAATTCAACACCCCACACGTTTTTACAAAAATTAATTGAAAGTTTAGATATCACCATTGAACGGTGTGTTTTTATTGAAATTTCAGGGCATCACCAGTTTGTGCGTTTGTTTATGAAGGGTCACCCCAAGTATCAAAGTTTTAAAGTGCGAGCCGACGAGGCTATGAGTTTATGCCTGCATTTAAAAGTTTCTTTTTTTGCAACAAAATCTTTTATTCAAAAATCAAAAGTGATGGCTGCAGATAGTTTTGAGGCTAACGAAGTAATGCTACCGCAAATGGGTATTGTTAATAAAAACGAATTTTTCCACTAAGTGGTTATTAATTAATGAATCAAAATTTAATTACTCTAAAAAATAATAAATCACCGCAAATTGGCAATGATGTTTTTATTGCTGACAACGCCCGAATTATTGGAGATGTGAAAATCGCAGACGGCAGTTCTATTTGGTATAACGTCACCATCCGGGGTGATGTGATGCCTATCGAAATCGGCACTGAAACAAATATCCAAGATGGTTCAGTTTTACATGGAACTTATGGCAAATACGGCTGCACTGTGGGTCATAGGGTTACTATTGGGCACTCAGTCATTTTACATGGTTGTCAAATTGGCGACAAAACGCTGATCGGTATGGGTTCAATTGTTATGGACGGGGCAGTTGTGGCTGATCATTGTGTTGTTGGTGCTGGAAGTTTAGTCACTGAAGGTAAAAAGTTCGAACCGTATTCGTTAATTGTCGGTCGGCCAGCGATGTTTAAGCGAAAATTGACACCGGAAGAGATTCAATTTTTAGATCAGTCAGCAGATAATTATTTACTATATAAAACTTGGTACGAATGATAAATTAAACCCAATTATTTCATTCAATCGAGGGGGCTTCTATGAGTCAGATATCAACGAACCAGCTATCTACAAACCAAAGAACATTCGATTTGGCGCTAACTTTTGATGATATTTTACTAGTTCCGCAATATTCAGAAATTGTTCCTACTGATGTGATTCCTAAAACTTTTTTTGCTAAAGATATTTATTTAAATGCACCAGTTATTTCTGCTGCGATGGATACAGTCACTGAACATCGTATTGCAAGAATTATGGCGCAAAACGGTGGACTAGGAATCATTCACAAAAATCTATCTATCCAAGATCAAGCGTTTCAAACAGAAAAAGTTAAAAAATATGAAAGTGGAATGATTCAAGATCCAATCACTTTATCACCAGATCACTACGTCAGCGAAGCTTTACAAATTATGGCGAAGTATTCTATTAGCGGAGTACCAATAACATCGCAAGGAATACTTGTTGGTATATTAACGAATCGCGATCTGCGTTTTGAAACAAATATTCATCAACCGATTAAAAATTTAATGACTAAAGAAAATCTAGTCACGACGAACGAAGGCACGACGTTAGATCAAGCTAAGCAAATTCTTCAAAAACATCGCATCGAAAAATTACCTGTGGTTGACAGCGAAGGTCGCCTAAAAGGTTTAATCACAATTAAAGATATTGAAAAATCTGAAGCTTTCCCCCAAGCCACAAAAGATCAAAAAGGCCGGCTTGTTGTCGGCGCAGCAGTGGGTGTGGGCAGCGGCGGAGTTGAACGGATTGATGCGCTCGTTGCGGCACACACGGATGTGATCTGTGTGGACACAGCCCACGGTCATTCTAAAAATGTGATTGAAACTGTAAAATATATTAAAAGTAAATATAAAGATGTCGTGGTCGTTGCAGGAAATGTTGTGACCGCTGAAGGCACTGAAGCGTTAATTAAAGCAGGTGCAGACGTCGTTAAAGTCGGAGTCGGTCCAGGAAGTATTTGCACAACACGTATCGTGGCCGGTGTTGGTATGCCGCAGATCAGTGCCGTCGTACTATGTTCTGCTATTGCAAAAAAATTAGGTAAAACAATTATTGCTGATGGTGGAATAAAATATTCTGGTGATATCACAAAAGTTTTAGCTTTAGGTGCAAATACTGTCATGATCGGAAATCTACTAGCAGGTTCTGAAGAATCACCTGGTGAAACAGTTCTTTACCAAGGACGCACGTACAAAGTTTACCGCGGAATGGGTTCCATAGGGGCCATGGCTCAGGGTTCAAAAGATCGCTACGGGCAAATGGATGTTCATGATGAAGACAAATTAGTTCCTGAAGGCATCGAAGGTAAAGTTCCTTACAAGGGCTCAGCCAGCGGAATCATTCATCAATTAGTTGGTGGATTAAAATCTGGGATGGGTTACTTAGGTGCAAAAAATATTGAAGAGCTACAAGCCAAAGCACAGTTTGTACAAATCACTGCGCAAGGTTTACGTGAATCACACGTGCATGATGTCAGTATCACTAAAGAAGCTCCAAATTATCGTTTAGACTAATGGAATAGACAGGAATTTATGTCACACACTAAAATACTTAGTAAAATACTCATACTTGATTTCGGATCACAAGTGACTATGTTAATAGCACGAAGACTTCGTGAATTGGGTTATTACAGTGAAATCAAAAGTTATGAAACGCCAATTGCCGAAATTAAATCTTTCATGCCTTCTGCAGTTATTTTAAGTGGTGGGCCATTTTCAGTTTACGAAAAAAAATCACCGCAAAAACAAGTGAATGAAATTTTAGAAATTTGTCCAGTTCTTGGAATTTGTTACGGTATGCAATTACTAGCCCACCAAAATGGTGGTGAAGTTAAATCCTCTGAACACCGCGAATACGGGCTTAAAGAAATTCAGTGGAAAACACAAATCCCTCACGTACCTATGAAACATAATGTTTGGATGAGCCACGGTGATGTTGTGACAAAAATTCCACCGGGTACAGAACTACTTTGTGAAACAAATACTCATATTGCGGGATTTAAATCTAAAAAATACTGGGCTTTACAATACCACCCTGAAGTTTCACACACAGAAAACGGCTCTGAAATTTTAAAACAATTTTTACTGCATTTTAATATTTTTGCTGATTGGAATGCGCAATCTTTATTGAAAAATTGTCAGGATACGATTATCAATACTGTAGGTCCGAAAGATCATGTCTTGTGTGCCTTAAGCGGCGGAGTTGATTCAAGTGTGGTAGCTACATTGTTGACTCAAACATTAGGTGCTGATCGTGTGCACTGTGTATTTTTAAATAATGGATTACTTAGAAAAAATGAATTTGAAAGTGTTTTAGATCAATATAAAAAATATGGTTTAAATGTCATAGGCCTTGATAAATCAAAAGAATTTTTAGCGGCACTTAAGGGTCTTATTGATCCGGAATTAAAACGTAAAGCCATCGGTAAAGCTTTCATTGATGTTTTTGACCACACTATTCAAAATGAACTTGAAAAATATAAAAATCAAATTCACTTTTTGGCTCAAGGGACTTTGTACCCAGATGTGATTGAAAGTGTTTCAAGTGTGGGTGGAAGTGTCACTATTAAATCACATCACAATGTAGGCGGGTTGCCAGCGCACATGAAATTAAAATTAGTGGAACCTGTTAGGTTTTTATTTAAAGATGAAGTTCGTAAGTTAGGTTTAGAAATCGGTCTTTCAAAAGAAATGATCGGACGACATCCTTTTCCTGGGCCAGGGCTTTGTATTCGGATCATCGGTGAAGTCACCGAACAAAAATTAAATATCTTAAAGGAAGCTGATGCGATTTTTATTGATGAGCTTCGTAAAGCGCACCTCTACAATGAAATTTGGCAAGCGTTCTGTGTGTTGTTGCCAGTGCAAACTGTGGGCGTGATGGGTGACGGGCGAACGTACGATTCAGTGTTGGCTTTAAGAGCCGTCACATCAATTGATGGGATGACTGCTGATTGGTATGAATTCGACGCCCGGTTTTTAAAACATGTGTCAAATGAGATCACAAATAAAGTTAAAGGTATTAGTCGTATTGTTTACGATGTGACATCTAAACCACCCGCAACGATTGAATGGGAATAATTTAATGTCATTTGCTCATCTTCACGTTCATTCTGAATATTCGTTACTAGAGGCCGCCTGCCGGGTGAAAGCTATTGCTAAAAAAGCGTCTGAATACGGTATGCCTGCTGTGGCCTTAACAGATTACGGTAACATGTTCGGAGCTATCGAGTTTTATTTTGCCTGTGTTGAAAAAAATATAAAACCTATTATAGGCCTTGAAGTTTACATAGCTCCAGTGTCTAGGCACGAGAAGAAACAAGACCCTTCACAGAAATATTCAGAAATTGCTTTAGGTCCTAGACGTTTGGTTTTGTTAGCGCAAAATCTAGATGGTTATAAAAATTTATGTAAATTATCAACAATTGGCTATCAAGAAGGTTTTTATTGGAAGCCTCGGGTTGATTATGAAGTTTTACAACAGTATCAAGAAAATTTAATTTGTTTAAGTGGGTCACAGCGCGGTGAAGTCGTCGATACTTTCATTAAAGAAGGCAAAGACGCAGCTATTACAAAAATTAAAAAATTAAAATCTATTTTTGGTGACAGATTTTACTTAGAAATTTCAAGAACTTTAATCGGCCATACGCCTCAGGCAAAAGACATTGACGCATTTTTGTTGGCTTCGGCTAAAGAATGTGATGTTCCGCTAGTTGCCACAAACGATGTGCATTATGTGAATCAAGACGATCAAATTGCGCAGGAAGTGTTAGTTTGTATCGGCAGTAATAAAACATTATCCGATGATCATAGATACAAGCTAGGTAGCTCTGAATTTTATTTTAAATCTGTTGAGGCCATGAAAAAACTTTTCAGCGATATTCCTGAAGCGATCGAAAACACTGTTAAAATCGCAGATCGTTGCCAAGTTAAATTTAAATTAAAAGATGAATCTGGTAAAAGTATTTACCATTTACCAAGTTTTCCAACAACTGAAGGCCGCACAGTTAAAGAAGAAATTTATTACCGTGCCCACGAAGGATTAAAAGTCCGTTTTGAAGAGTCAGCCAAAGTTGGCCAATTTATCACAGAAGATAAAAAACCAGAATACATTCAGCGTCTTGATTTTGAATTAGCGGTTATTGATAAAATGGGATTCAACGGTTATTTTTTAATCGTCCAAGATTTTATCAACTGGGCTAAAAACCGAGATATTCCTGTAGGCCCAGGACGGGGATCTGGGGCCGGATCACTTGTGGCGTATTCACTACGGGTCACTGATTTAGATCCGATTCCACATTTTTTACTTTTTGAGCGGTTTTTAAACCCAGAACGTATTTCAATGCCCGATTTCGATATCGATTTCTGTCAAGATCGCAGACAAGAAGTTATTCAGTATGTCACTGAAAAATACGGATCAGGTTCTGTTTCACAAATTATCACTTACGGTAAATTACAAACCCGTGCAGCGATCAAAGATGTCGGTCGTGTATTAGGTCTGACTTTTGCCGAAGTCGATGTCGTTAGTAAATTAATTCCTGACAAATTAGGGATTTCGCTAACTGAATCGTTAGAAATGGAACCACGAATTCGTGAAGCCATGGAATCTAACCCGACAGTGCAAACCCTGATTGAATTAGCCCTTAAAGTTGAAGGTTTAGTTCGAAATGCGGGTATTCACGCGGCTGGTGTAATCATCGCTGATGGTGAATTAACCCAGCATGCGCCAATGTACCGCGGTGCTGATGATGAAAACGTTGTTCAGTATGATATGAAGTATGCTGAAAAAATTGGTTTGATCAAATTCGATTTCTTGGGTTTGAAAACTTTAACTCACATTCATCATGCGCTCAAACTTGTAAAACAAAATCGCGGACTAGATATTTTAGAAAAAGATATTCCCATTGATGATCCAAAAATTTATGAACTTTTATCACGTGGGGATACTGCAGGTATATTTCAGTTCGAGGGCGAAGGCATCACGGATGCTACCCGAAAAATTAAACCGATGGGTTTTAAAGAAATCACAGCTATAAACGCCTTGTATCGACCGGGTCCTATGGCAAATATTCCTGAATTCACTAAACGTAAACATGGTGAATCTAAAGTTGAATATATTCTACCAGAGACAAAACTGATTCTTGAAGATACTTACGGCATCATGGTTTACCAAGAACAAGTTATGGGAATTGCGGCAACAATTGCGGGCTATAGCTTAGGTGAAGCCGATATGCTTCGTCGTGCGATGGGTAAAAAAATTAAAGAAGAAATGGATCAGCACCGTGCAAGGTTTATGCAAGGGGCTTTAGATCGTGGTCATGATAAAGTTAAAGCCAATGAATTATTTGATTTGATGTATAAATTCGCCGATTACGGATTTAATAAATCCCATGCGGCAGCTTATTGCGTGATTACAGCGCAAACAGCTTGGGTTAAACATTATTATCCCGCAGAATTTTTTGCGGCCTTATTATCATCTGAGGTCGGTGATACAGACAAAGTTGTCAAATACGTTAAAGATGCGCAAAAGCGCGGTTTAAAAGTATTGCCTCCGCATATTAATTTTTCTGATTATTTATTTTCTGTTAAAGGCGAAGAAATTTATTTTGGCCTGGGTGGTATTAAAGGTGTGGGCTCAGCAGCGGTAGAAGCGATTATTGAAGCCAGAAATAAAATGCCAGATCATCAATTTAAAAACTTAGATGATTTTTTTGAAAATGTAGATCTACGACGAGTGAATAAAAAAGTGATCGAAAATCTAATTAAAGCCGGGGCTTTTGATGGATTTAATTTTCACCGTGCACAGTTGTCACTGGGTTATAGTCGGTTTTTAGATCGGGCTATTGGCACACAAAAAGATAAAGATTCAGGACAAGTCAGTCTTTTTGATATGGCCGGCGAAAAAGAAGATATTATCTTAGATGACACACGCACGTGGTCAAGAACACAGTCATTAGCTTATGAAAAAGAAGTTTTAGGATTTTACTTAAGTGATCACCCATTAAAAGGTTTTGAAAAGTTGTCTCAGGTTTGGTCAACGTGCGAAATTGCAAAATTGCCAGCCCATTTGCCAGATCCAGCTACACAAAAACCGCAAACACCACAAATAGTGAATGGTCGTTATCAAAAAGAAGTTAAAAAGCGCGTGATTGTTTCTGGTTTAATTATTGAATCTAAAGAAATGATCACCAAAAAGGGAACACGTATGGCTTTTGCTAAACTTGAAGATTTATCAGGTACAGCAGAACTAGTGATTTTTCCCGACACCTTTGCAAAATGCGGACATTTTCTTAAAGAAGAACGACCGGTCTTGGTTGGCGGTGGTTTAGAAGTTTCAGAAGGTCATTCTAAAATTATCGTGGATAATATAGCACCATTTGATGAAATCATGCGGAAAACTAAAAAGGTTTCCATGCGGTTAGATAAATTAGCTGAAGACGATTTTGCTAAATTAGATTTATTGATGGATCAATTTAAGGGCGACACGAACGTTCGTCTAGTTTTCGATGTCGATGGCCAAGCGGTCGAGCTTGAAAGTGAACTACCTAAGAAAATACAAATTTCTGACGCTTTTTTTGAAGAAGTTCATCAGATCTTTGGTCGTACAGACTTTATTGAGGTGTAAAAATGATTTATAATATAGCCATGAAACAATATTTAAAAACAACCAAAGTAGTCACCTCATTTTTATTAAGTTTTATAATGATTATTTCTGGATGTGCTTTTTTTGCACCTCAAACAGAAAATTCGAAATTAGATAATAAACCCATCGCTATTCGTCGTAAAATCAAAGATGTCGATTACCGGGCAGCGACTGATGATCGATCGATGAAAAAGCGTTTAGTCGTATTGCCATTTTTGGATAAAAATCCACAAAAAAGATCTGACACTGTACGTGCTAACTCACGTGACGCGTTTATATATGATTTAAATCAATCTGAAAAATTTATCGTGATGGATTCGT
>JAYUQO010000167.1:0-10555 GCA_043756765.1 Bdellovibrio sp.
GAAGCCAGTGAACTTCGTCAAAGATTATTATCTGATCAAAATAAAAAAAGTTCTGACAAAGCTGAAGACCTTAAAGCGTTTATCGCCCGTTTTAGTGCCAACGCTTCAAAATCACGCCAAGCTTCATCCCGCCAAAAGCAACTTGAAAAATTAGAATTTAATGAATTACCCGTTTCAACCCGAAAAACACCATTCATTGGTTTTGATATGAAACGCGAATTAGGTAATGATGTTTTAGCAGTTGATAATTTAAATTTTTCTTTAGAAAATAAAAAATTACTAAAAGATATTTCTTTTCGTGTGAACAAAGGTGATAAGATTGCTTTTGTCGGAAAAAATGATTTAGCAAAAACTATTTTATTTGATATTTTATCTGGCCAAACAAAAGTTCAGTCTGGCGGGTTTCAATGGGGCCTTACAACCACAGTTAGTTATTTCCCAAACGATAATTCAATGTACTTCAAAGGTGATGAAGATAGTTTAGTCACGTGGCTGCGTCAGTATTCAGAAGACAAAGATGAATCATTTTTACGTGGCTATTTAGGTAAAATGCTTTTCAGTGGCAACGACGCTTTGAAAAAACCGAATGTTTTATCAGGCGGAGAAAAAGCCCGCTGTATGTTTTCAAAAATGATGCTTTCAGGCGCTAATGTTTTAATTATCGACGGGCCTACGAATCACTTGGATCTTGAAAGCATTAGTGCCGTGAACGAAGGCTTGGCACGATTTAAAGGTGCAATTCTTTTCACAAGCCATGATCATGAATTAATTCAAACAGTGGCCAATAAAATTATTGAAATCGACGAAGTCATTCAATTTAATGACGAAATTTCTTACGAAGATTATTTAAAGAAAATTAAAAAACATTAAAGGTGACTGGTCACCTTTATGAGTTTCGATTTTTTTCTGGATTGTATACTTTCGTATATTCACCAAATCCATCCCGAGTAGTCGTCATTTTCCATTTTTCAATACGTCCCTGATCAGGGTTTAAATTTATTTTTGGAATTCCTATACCAACTAATGCTCCAGCAAAGACCCAAAACACAAAACACAGTGCTGCTATAACGATCGGGTAAACGTTGAGTAATCCATCATCTGATTGAAGATTTTTGGCAGCAGTTGCTGTATTTGTGATTTCGTAGCTTAAAATAATCAATACAGACAAAACTAATCCAAATATAAAACCGACAACGACTCCTTCAAGGACGTAAGTTTTAGTTTCACCCCCTAAAGTTTTTAATTTCATTGGCGTCGATACAGGATTTGACAAAGTTTTTGTGATCATACTCATGACCGTTGCAATGTGAAGACCAAGCTAAGGTCTATTGAAGATTTAGTGAAGACTCGGTCGCTTATAATACAATAGGTTTTAATTTATATTCACTGAGTTCACGTGGAAATAATCCCCACAAGTGGAATTTAATACCCGAATCTCAATTCAAACGTTGTATTATAAACACGACCAAGATGCTGTTCTGGCCATCGTTTTTCAGTGTATGTTACGCCTAATGTGAGAGGGTTTTTTTGCCCAAAAACAAAACCTAAACCACTATTGAACATTTGGGCATCAGTTGATTCAGTGTAATTTCCGCCAGGGTCACCGTTCGCTGCATCTTGTTCAATCTTAATATTTAAACGCGCTTTTCCTATGGCTGCCTGATTCACAAATAGAAGAATTTTTTCACTGAATCTATATCCCAGCGAAATCCCCGCAGTAGCTAATATTGAGCGGCCTTCGGCTTTCCATGGATAACCACCAGCTCCGAACGTTCCACTTTGATCTCCATTTTTAGTCGTCGAATCATGATTCCCTAGAGCATATAAAGCTAAACTCAAAGCATCTTGGGATTGACCAACTAAATTATATTTAGTTAAAAAATTTATTCCGAAATAATGAGTCAAACCAGCCGAGATTAGAAATTTTTCTGTCAGTGAATAGTTTAACAATCCCCTTAATTCAGATTTTTTTTCAGTATTGACTGGGATCACACTTGGCGGCCTAAGACTGGCATCAGCGGATAATTCATAGGTTTCACTACCCCCAACTTCGACAGCAAAATCTAAATCTTCCGAAGAATTTTTTTCTGGATTAACCAACGCTGGGTTGGATTGTCTAACGACGACTGAACTGCATGAGGTTAAAAGAAAAATTCCTAAACTGACTAAAAATAAAGAATATACTGTTTTCATAACTTAAGCTTAGTTGATTTCAAGTGACTGTCACCTTTAGACTCTACGCAACGAAAGGTGACAGTCACCCAAGCCATTTTTTGATCACTGTCTAACTTATTAACACTCATAATTCTTATAAACTGTATAAAGCGGACTTATTTTTGCTTTGTTAAAATGTATGACGAAAAATATAGTTAAAATACTGTTTGTGATGCTTATTACTGTTCAAGCTTTTGCTGCAACTGAGACCCCAATAATTAAAGTTCCTGCTGGGAACACAATGGCAAAAATGCCAGCTATTCCTGAAATATCACTGAACCGACATGCCGATCAATTACTTAAAGCTGATTATTCTGCAAACCCGCTTCCGTATTATGAACAACGCTACCAAACTGTTGTTAGACGTCTGCTTAAAAATTATAATACAAAATCATTTTCTTTAAAAAATGAAATTGAAACAGCCGCATCGATTTACAATATTAAACCAATTCATATTTTAGCAGCCATTGTTGGCGAACATGTATTTAATGTAGACCTTAAAGATAGTATTCAACAGTACACAGTTAAATTAAAAATTTGGGAATCTTATTTCGGCGGAGACCATCCATTTCTTGATGTGATTAGTTGCCCCGAAATGGTGGCTTGTGACAATTCTAAAACTGAACTTGATCGTTGGGGCTGCTACGCGACGACATGGAACACCAAAATGAGCGGACGCACTGCTTGTGATGGTGAAAAATATCAGGGTAAAGGATTTATCACAATGTTTTTTAACCCGACAGTTGCAGGTAAAACTTACGGACTTGGTCAATTAGGCCCAATAAAAGTTTTAACATTAACTGATGTTGTTCATCAAAAAAGTGGATTTCCACAGTTAACTATTTATCAAGTTTCTGATGTGTATAAAGCCACTTTAGACCCACAAATCACAGTTCATTATATTGCAGCGTCAGTGGCTCAATCGATCGAATTTTACAAAAATATTGCTGGCTTTGATATTTCAGAAAACCCAGGCCTTACTGCAACTTTATATAATTTAGGCAATGAAAAAGGTCGTGCTAGAACCTTATCAGTGGCTAACAAAAAAGCCACTGCCAAAGGCCAAGCGGTAAAATCACCTGAAGTGAATTATTACGGTTGGTTCATTAATCATATCGAAAAAGATTTAACTCAGAAATTTGAAAAATCCAATTAGTTTTAGATCAGCATCCCTGCAATCGCTGCCGTCATATAACAGGCCAAAGTGCCTGCAATAAGTGATTTCACTCCGTATTTAATAATTGTTTTTCTTTGTAGTGGCGACATTGTTCCGATGCCGCCGATTTGAATGGCTATTGAAGACAAATTTGCAAATCCACACAGCGCATAAGTTGTAATCATCACAGACCGATCTGTGATTGTTGATTTAACTTGAGCCAGATCAACGTAAGCCACAAATTCATTCATTATAATTCTTTTTCCTAGAATACCACCAACCTTTAAACAATCTTCCCATGGAATACCCAACAGCCAAGCAAAGGGTGCATTTAAATAGCCTATGATCAGTTCAAAAGTGATATTTTGTAATCCAACTAAACTAAAACACCAAGCCAGTAATGCATTTAATAAAGCGATCAATGCAATAAAAGATAAGACCATAGCGCCAACGTTCACTGCTAATTTTAAACCTTCACTGGCCCCAGCTGCAGCGGCATCAATAACATTTGCTGCCGTTTTTTCATCGGCCAATTTACACTGATTCATAGTTAGAGGAATTTGAGTTTCAGGAACCATTAGCTTTGAAAACACAATCGATGCCGGCGCTGCCATAAACGATGCTGCCAAAAGATGACTGGCCTCTATACCAAAACCAATATAGGCAACTAGAACTCCTCCTGCTATAGTGGCCATACCACCAGTCATCAAACACATAATTTCTGACGGAGTCATTTTATCAACGTAAGGTTTAATAACTAGCGGAGCTTCCGTCTGTCCGAGAAAAATATTAGCAGCTGCTGCTAATGATTCTGCTCCGGAAATCTTCATCACTTTCATCATCGCGTAAGCCATGACTTGTACAATTTTTTGCATAATGCCTAAATGATAAAGGACTGCCATTAAAGAACTGATAAATATAATTGTCGGTAAAACCATTGTAAAAAACAGAAAACCCCAACTACCACTATTAGGTTTTGCTAAATTGCCAAAAATAAATTCAGAACCTTGCTGAGTATGATCAAGCAACGAATTAAATACATCGCCCAACCATTTAAAAACAATATGTCCAGTTTCTGTTTTTAGAATAAGATAGGCAAAAACAAACTGTAATAGAATTCCTGATATAATTGTCTGCCATACTATTTTTTTACGATTTTCACTTAACCCGTAGGCAATGCCGACAAACGTTAACAAACCTAAAAAAGAAATAGCTTGCGATGATATCATGATCTAAGATTGCAATAGAAAGATATTGAGGTCAAATTATGGATATAGACTTTTATGCAAAATGGATTAGCTACGGTTTATTTTCTTTAGCCGCTTTAGTACATGTTATCTTCTTCATACTTGAGTCATTTGTTTTACAAAATGCTAAAAATGCCGACCTATTTAAAATTAAATCTGAAGATCACAAAGCTATTAAAGTGTGGGCTATGAATCAAGGATTTTATAATTTAGCTTTGGCTCTACAAATGATTATTGGTCTTGTGTATGTATTAAAAGGTGAACCGAAAACAGCGGGTTTACTTGTAAGCTTATCGGGACTAACCATGGTCATGGCTGGAACGGTTTTATTTTTCTCAGCCCCACAACTGCGCCGTGGAGCTTTATTGCAAATCCTACCACCACTCTTCGGTTTCTTGTTTTTATTCAGTCATATAGTGTTTTAAATTTAGTCACTCCTGTAGAGTTTATATAAGTCAAAGATCTTAACAATAAGCTAACTTGTATGAGTCAACTTTCGTGCTATAAGCATCTCATACAAGGAGATTTCCATGATGAAAATAAACTTAATTTGTATTTGTTTAGCGACTGCTTTTTATTTATCGCAGGCCTCGGCTGACTGTCTTGGCGAAGCCCAAATAATAGCTACAATCACAGAACGCAGTACTGACAGCTTAACTCATTGTACAGCAAAAATTGATGCGAGTTCAGTTAAGGTTTATAACCAAAATGGTATGTGCCCTATGGACTTAAGCGAGGTCATAAGTCTTGGTATTCAAATGGGACTGACAAATGGCCATGACTGCGACATCACTGTTGGTGGCGAAATTAACGGAATTATCTATAAAAGAATCGATGGAAAAATAGTTCTTGAATAATATTTTTTTTGGTACATATTCTCCTAACAAACAAACCAAGGAGATCCCTATGAAACTATTAATTATCGCATTAGCAACTGCTGCAATTTTTTCTTGCACAAAAAGCACAACTGAAGCTGTAGACGCTGCTCAAACAGCAACAACAGAAGCTGCTGCACAAGCTGTTACTGATGTTAAAGACGCTGCTGCTGAAGCAACTGCAGAAGTTAAACAAGCTACGACTGAAGCTGTAGCTGACGTTAAAGCTGCTGCAACAGAAACAACTGAAGCAGCAACAGAAAAAATTGCTGATACAAAAGCAGCTGCGACTCAAAAAATCGACGCTGCTAAAACTGCTGCAACAACTAAAGTAGAAGCAGCTAAAAAAGCCGCTACTGCAACGGCAGAAGACTTAAAGAAAAAAGTGACTAAATAGTTTTTTTATTTAATCAAGAATTTACAAAGGGAACCATCTGGTTCCCTTTTTTTTGTTAAAATTAATATTTTAACGTATATCGGATCTAAACTACCCGCCTATTCGATTTGAGCCAAGCCGACAAAATGCATTTAGGGTCAATAGAAAGGATTAGATATGGCAAAAAAAACAATATTTCCGTCTGATGCAGAACTATCTAGAATGCGGGATATATTATCAAAATCGATTGGTTCAAGACCCTTAGATAAAAATGCATCTACAGTTGATAAAATTAAACACAACATCTGCAAAGAGTTTGTCGTGTACATTAATGCACGTAAAATAACACAAAAAGATTTAGCGTCTAAGCTTGATATCGACGAAGCACTGGTGAGTAAAATTCTTCATTATCACTTCGATGAATTTACAATCGACCGTCTGATAAAATATTTAAGTGTGCTTTATCCAAAACTTGAATTTATGTTCAAATTGGCATCTTAAAAACTAGTCGAAAAGTCACTGACATACTTACTACCTCTTAAAAAAAATCTGACCAACTTGGCTAATATGTTCTTTTAGTTTATCATTTTCTAATAAGCTATTTATCGACATATCTACTTTGTAAGGCAGTCGTAAATCATCTATTTCTTTTTCAACTTTAGCTAAAAATGAAATGTCTTTTTTGTCTGTGAATACCGATAGATCGATATTTGATGAGGCCATAAAATCGCCTTTAGCTCTGGATCCATATATGATGACTTTTATAATTTCTGTGTATTTTAAAAAAACTGAATTAATTTTATTAATATTTTCTTCTTCTAAACCAAACTGATAACTCATATCATCCCACAAATATTTATGCTCATAAGATCAAGGTTAGTTAAGAATTTGCCCGTTGTTAAAGTATTTTCTTAGAAATAAGAACAAATGGCGCTCTGGGTCGTTTCTAAATTTTGAATTCTCCGACAAGTACTGATGATATGATATCTGAGCTATCCGCATCGGTGACCACACACACTGTGTAACGATCGGTATTAAATTCAACCCAAAGACCTTCAGGTTTATATTCACATAAAAGTTCTTTTTGAAAAACTATTTCACCTGAATTATTGATACAACCTAAGACAGCACCTAAGTATTTACCATCATCATAAGTTGAATCGCTGTTTTCTGCAGCAGCTATAAAAAACAATTGATCATTGCAAAAACACGCATCTGTGAAGCTAAGCGGTACCTTTTCAAAAGTTCCCAAATCATAATCAGTGCTTTTAAGTATGCGATCAGCAGAGATAACCCCAGAACTTTGAATATCTGCAATCACCCCATCTAAATCTAAATCGATAATCGCATTTTGTCTTGAGGCCCCATTCCCACGCTGAAGTATTTTAAGAACAGAACCTGTAACAACTGCTCCTTCAATATTTACATCTAGAAACTTCTTTTCAAGATGTGCATACAATAAAGAAAAATCAATTTTTTGAGTAGACTTCAATTCTTCGTCGTTGATATTTGCTGCCACGCCTACAGTGCGATTGGGCTTTGATCCAGAAGGTAAAATCAGCAATGTATCGGTGTCGTCACTAGAAAAAAGATGGACTAATGATTCCCAATCAGGCTTAAGTTTTTTTTTCTCACGATGATCTTTAGGCAGCTGGCCTGGTAGTAATTTTAAAAACTGAATTGAATCAGTGTTGTTTAAAGTAAATAGTGCCAACGAAAGCTGATCATCTGCTATGACATAGAAAGTATTTCGTAATTTTACTAATCCGCTGGCGGCGTGCACCGAAGTCAGTTCAGAATGATGTTTTAGCTTGATTTGATGCATTTAAGGTGCCCTGTTCGAAAAGTATTTATATTGTAATATAGTACCCTATACTATATTTTAAATGCATGGCACACACGATTAAAGAAAAAAATAAAATTTTAGCACGAGTAAATCGCATTAAAGGCCAACTTGACGCTTTTTCTAAAGCTGTTGAAGCCGAATCTGACGAATATCAGGTTATGCAACTTTTAGCCTCTTGTCGTGGAGCTTTAAATGGTCTTACCACTGAAGTTTTAGAAGGACACATAAGGGAACATATTGTCGAAGCCAAAGACAAAAAACTGGCTTCAGAAGCTGGTGAAGAACTCATTGATATCGTCAGAAGTTTTATGAAGTAGCCCGCTATGAAACAATTATCTTTGCAGTACAGAATTTTACTTGGACGACTACTTACAAGGTCAGGTGATCAAGCCTGGGATTTTGCTGTGCCTATTGTATTACTTAAATTATTTCCTGATCAGTTAAGAGTTGCTGCACTTTACTTTTTCATTGCAAAACTTCTTAACGTTATTTTACTTCCAAAAATCACATCATTAATTGATCAAATCAATCGGCTGAACGCTGCTCGTTTGGGTACCGTATTTCAACTGATTGGCGTGCTCGTTGGTGTTTTAGCTATTGTGATTCTTGATAACTTAACAGAAGGTTTATTTGTTTGGACTATATGGCCAATTGTTGCTTTTAGTATTTTAATTATAGGCGGATTATTAAGTAGTTTGGGTTCGGCATTTATGGATATTGCAATAGCCAATGATTTAGTCCCTTCAAGTTTAAAACCAGAAGAACTTTCAACTTTTAACAGTCGCTTAAGGCAAATTGATTTATTTACTGAAGTGACTTCTCCAGTTGTAGCTGGACTACTGCTATTACTTAATTCACCAACTCTTTTTGGATTTTATCTTATCGCAATATGGAATTTGATTTCATTTTTTCCAGAATTAAGCCTGATTAAATCAGTATTAAACGACAAGCCTGATCTCATGCTTGAAAAGCATAAAATTTCTGAACAAACTAAGCAATCCATTCTAAAAAAATTGTCTGATGGATGGACTGCCTTTTTTAAAGAGCCAATAGCTCTTGTTGCGCTAGCCTACGCTTTTTTATGGCTTTCTGTTTTAAGCCCGCACGGAGTTTTACTGACAGGCTTTTTGAAAGACGGCTGGAACATACCTGAATGGGGCATTGGAACATTTCGAGGGGCAGGTGCTGTTTTTGGCTTATTAGCAACATTAGCGTTTCCCTGGGCCGTAAAGAAATGGGGTTTAGTTAAGAGCACGCGCAATTTTATATTTTATCAAACAGTCATGCTAATCATTTCACTCGTGTTTTTCTACATAGATGGATTTATTGGACAAATCGGATTCTTAGTTTTTATTTTGTTTTCGCGTGTGGGACTATATGGATTTAGCTTAGGTGAAATGGAAATACGGCAACTTGGCATACATCCCGCAGTTCGTGGCAAGGTCAATGGCTTTGCAAGTGCTTTAACAGGTATTGCCACATTATTTTTGTATGCCGCAGGTACTCTTCTACCCTCAACAGAGGACTTTCGTATTTTGATCGTGGGTTCTGTGGTTTTCGTGACGATGGGATGCTTAACTTATTTAGTTTGGCTAGCCCGAAACACTAAATCTGAATTGACAGTCTTAACTAAGCTAATAGAATAAGACCAAATGAAGTGTGTAATTGCTTTTTTATTTTTATTTTTTACTTGTGGGATTCAACAAAAACCGAACCCTCAGTTTTTTAATACACAACAAAACCAACTACACGGTAATGAAAATGATCACCCGATGTTGATCGGCGATATGGTTCAATTTCTATTTACAGGCAATTTTGAACACACTCATTTTCACCATGATCAGAATGAAGATGAATCCCATCAACATCCTCATCAACACAGTTCTTTTATTTCTGCTTTTTTTGCCTATTATATGTCTGAAACGTTTCAATTTCGTTTTGAAAATTTAAAACTGAAATGGCCTCATGATCTTGATTTAAATCTAAATGAATCATTTCAGTCTGAACTTCTTAGACCTCCAATTTATAGTTAAATTTATAGTTAAAAAACTAAAAAAAATTTTAATTTTATAAATCGCTAACCAATGGAGGTTAACTTGAAGCGACTTAATCTAATACTGGCAACTTTAGCTTCCTTATTATTCCCTTTGATGTCACTAGCACATGGCATATCTGAAGCTGACAAACAAGCTATGCTTGATGGTGGATATTTAAAATATGTTTGGCTGGGCACAACTCACATGCTGACTGGCTACGATCATTTACTTTTTATTTTTGGTGTTATTTTCTTTCTAACGACATTTAAAAATATAGTAAAGTTCATTAGCATTTTTACCCTGGGCCATTGTATCACATTAATATTTGCAACATTTTTTAAAATTACCGCAAATTATTATCTAATAGATGCAGTCATTGCTATCAGTGTGATTTACAAGGGTTTTGAAAATATCGATGGATTTAAAAAATACTTTGATTGGCAGCCCCCTACATTGCTTCGGATGGTTTTTATATTTGGCCTAATTCATGGATTCGGCTTATCAACTAGGCTTCAGCAGTTACCACTGGGTGACGATAGTATAGCCATGCTTTTTCGTATTTTATCCTTCAATGTCGGTGTTGAAGTCGGACAGATTGTTGCACTGACTGTGATGCTTATCTTTTTAAGAGGGTGGAGAAAAGCCGATGCTTTTGCTAAATTTGCAAAGGCTGCCAATGTCGCACTGATTGCAGGTGGAATATTTTTATTCATGATGCAATTTCATGGCTACTGGCACACATCAAGCCCTGAATCATACCCGCTGAATCAAGACGATCATACTCATATTCATCAAGATCTAAAAG
>JAYUQO010000168.1:0-29253 GCA_043756765.1 Bdellovibrio sp.
ATGGATCTGGCTGATCTGTCGGATTCAGAAATGCATCTAGTTGTAAATATGAACTGTCATCATACTTATGTAATTTTCGATCAATAATAAAGCTGCGATTAAGATCCATATTGTTTTCATTGGCTCTACGTTTATTGATCATGCCAAACGGGTTAAACCCATGAACGACTAACAAGTCATAGGGCTTGCGTTGTTCAGCCTTCAGCAAATTTTCTAGCAGATGGTTTTGCACAGCCGAGCCCACAAAGCCTTCAGCGCCATGAACTCCAGAAATCAGAACCACGAGATTTTTTTTCTCATTTGATAAAGGCCAAAACAGCAACGGAATTTTGTTTTTCTCATTTTCGAAGTATTTAAGTTGAGCTTTGGAATTGGTTTGCAGTACTTGATGAGCTGTTATTAGAAAGTTTTTTGTTGATTCAACATAATCGTTTTTAAAATGATTTTCATTCAGTGTTTGTGAATTTGAGTTCAGACTTATTAACACTATATAAATAATTATTTTTTTCATAAATCTATTTAACCACAAATAAAAATTCACACAATCTGAGATTTCAACACAAACCACAAAGTTTTCCACATTGTCATTGTTGATAACTTTAAAGTTAAAATACCGCTGCGAGTTGAACAAAAAATAAATGTTGTATAATTCATAATTAAATATTTATTATGAATATAAATGAGTTTACTCAGCCCCACCCTGGAGGCTTTTTGGGCAGTGACGCAAAAAGGAACTGTTCAAGAAGCCTCAAAAATTTTAGGAATTACCCAAACCGGAGTAACACAAAGAATCCGCTCTTTAGAAAAGCAGTTAAAGATAACGCTTTTTTTAAGATCGAGAACAGGAATGAAGTTAACACCTGAAGCAGAAGTGCTGCTTCAGTATGTTCAGTTAAGTAAAGAAAATGAGGGAATGACCCTATCAAGGCTTCAAAAGCCATCTTTTGAAAGCAACATTGAATTAGGCATCTCTGGACCATCTCGAATTTTGCAGTCGAGGGTCATTCCCAAATTGTTTTCATTAAGTCAAAAATATCAAAATATTAAATTAAATCTGATTAATTGCTCTTATAGTGAATCTTTAAAAAAACTAAAAGACGGCACTAGTACTTTTGCTTTCTTATCCCCCGAACAATCAACACGCGAACTGAAAACTAAAATTATTAAACCACAGGTTTACCGTTTATATGCTTCGAGCAATTTGAAATTGAAAAAAGATTTTTTAACTGAAAGTTCATTAATTATTGATTCAACTCATCAGCAGTTATTTGAAAGCTTTATTACTAAAAATAAGCTTAAACTTTTAAAGAATCAAAAAATTCACTTATCAAATGATTTATTGATGACTCAGCACTTAGTTAAACAGGGCTTAGGGTTTTCTTTTTTATCTGAAGACTTTGTGAAATCAAACCCATCGAAGGATTTAATCAATATCCTACCGAATTGCTTTATTGAAGAAAAAATGATTTTGGGTTGGTATCATCGCTCTAAAATGCCTGATTACTTTAAAGCGATGATTGAATCTATAGTTTAACTGCCTAAGCTGTCTATTTTAAGACGTATTCTAAATTGATGTAGGTCTTATCTAAGTTTAAGTTGTTCACAACTTGTCTTTTACTGAACGGACCATCAAGACCTAAGCTATAACATTGTAATAAAAGACCTTCCTGAGTTTCAAGAACCATAATTTTATCTTCGAAACCACGTGATGACACAACTAAAGCTTTTTTATTTGTATAATCAATACGTGAATCTGTCGGATTTTGCACGACACAGTTTTGATAACTTTTTTGTTCTTGGGATTCAAAAGCTTTTTGATTAAAACGGCTGATATCTAAATACAGATCAGCGCCTGTTTCATTTAAAGTCGAAGTTCTTTGTGTAAATTCATAAAAATATGTTCTAGCCGTTTCACAACGTTGTCTGATTGAACTTTGATCGTAGGTTTTAGTTAACAAAGAACCGTCAGCTTGTTTAATAGCCCTCTGACACGGACTTTGTGTATGATAGCTAATCAAGGTTTCACAAGATTTTTTAGCAGCTGCTGACGTGCTCATCGCAGCTGAATCATATTTCCACTGAGACTTCCCACCTAAACGAGCAATATTCTTATTTGCTGAATCTAATTCAGCTGACCATGTTGATAATTTTTGAAATTCAGCAGCTGTACACGCAGCATATGTTCCAGATGGGGCTTGTGGAATTGAAGGCTCAGATATAACAGGTGCTTCTGGTTGCTTGACTGTTGGTGGTTGGGCAACTGGTGGTTTAGGCTGAGCTGGTGTTACTTGTGTAGTTTTATATTGATTATAATATTTTTGAGAAAGACCACATGCAGTTTTAATTTTGTTGTAACTATATATAGTTGTCAGTGAATCAGCGATTGTTTTTTTACAAGCTAGTGATCTATGACGGGTCATTAATTTCTCACATAACAAAGCAGACTTTTCTGCAGACTTGAAAATGTTTGAATTTAAAGTCCATTTTTTTTCAGCACCTAAAGATTTAATTTGTTGATCAGAATCAGCTAATGCCGATTTTAATGTCTTTAAATCGTTGTATTCGTTAGCCGAACATTCTTTTACTTTATTAGGATCTTTAGCCTGATCAATCGGTGTATTATCAGATTCAGTCGCTTTATCTGGCTTTTGATCTTTAGACTGTGCTTGGGCCACTACAGGCGCAGGCTTTGAATTTTTTGAAGATCCACAACCCATCGAAAAAAGAATAAACGCTGTGCCCATGATTGCTGCGACAGTTAGTAATGATTTTTGCTGATCAATTTTCATAATTACCCCTTTAAATTACCTTCAAAATCCCTCTAAGAACTATGCAATCTAGTCCAATTTGCACTTTTTAAACAGTGTCAAAAATAAGTACAGGTAAAACTTACTAAGAATTCGTTCGAAATTGAAAAAAGAACTTGATCCCAACCCCCCTGTGCCCTATTTTGACCGCCTATGAAAGCATTAGGTAGCCATATATTAGTTGAGTTCACGAACTGTAAAGCTGACGTTCTAAATGACGTGGGCCAAATCGAAAAGTGTATGGTTGAAGCCGCACAAATTGCTGGTGCAACTGTGATTAATTCAACCTTTCATCATTTCTCTCCTTACGGAGTCTCTGGTGTTGTTGTTATTCAAGAAAGCCATTTAGCGATTCACACTTGGCCTGAATACAAATACGCAGCAGTCGATTTATTCACATGTGGCGATACAGTTGACCCATGGGTTTCATTTGAATTTTTAAAAAATGCATTTGGTGCAAATTATTCTGCACTTGAAATGAATCGTGGTTCAACTCAACTGATTAAAAAAGGTGATGGCCAATTACAAGTTAAACCAAACGATGCTGATAACTATGATCCGAAAAAAGGTTACAAAATTAATCGTAATGTTTGGTTTACCGATAAAGATGAAAACCAAGCCTTATCATTACGCTACACTGGCGAAATTCTTTTTGATGAAAGATCAGAATTTCAACGCGTTCGAATTTTAGATTCGTGCTCTTACGGAAAAATGTTAGCTATTGATGATATGGTAATGTGTACAGAACGCGATGAATTCCATTATCACGAAATGATCACTCATCCTGCTGTTCAAGCTTTCGAATCTGTTTCTGGTCCAATCAAAAATGCACTTGTTATTGGTGGTGGTGATGGTGGAACTATTCGTGAACTTTTCCGTTATAAATCAATTGAAAACGTCACTATGGTTGAAATCGATGAAGCTGTCGTGCGAGCAAGTAAATTACATTTGCCAACGATTGCACGTGAGTTTTCAAATCCTAAATTAAATTTAATTATTGGTGATGGTATTAAATTTATTGCTGAAGCTAAACCGGAATCATACGACATTTTGATTGTTGATGGATCTGATCCTGCAGGACCTGCAGAAGGTTTATTTACAAAAGATTTCTATGCTCATTGCATGAAAGCTTTAAAACCGAACGGAATTTTAATCACACAAGGTGAATCACCCATGTTTCATTCGGAAACTTTTGTTGAACTCAATCACTGCCTAAAATCTGTGTTCGGTCAAAACCAAGTTCACACCATGTTATTTCATGCAACAACGTACCCATCAGGGATGTGGAGCTTACAAATGGCTATCAAAGGTCAGTATCATCCAGTGAAGGACTTTAAAAAACCTCAAGCCACTAGTTTTGTTAATTCACAGGACCTTAAGTACTATAATGATGATCTACATAGTGCGGCGTTTACTCTGCCGACTTTTGTACGTAATATGCTAAATAAGACTTTATAGTCTTAAACTGACGACTTATTTATAAATCACTCGAAAGGAATTTATATGTTTAAACTTCCACAACTTCCGTACGCGAAAACTGCACTTTCTCCGTTTTTAAATGAAGAACAAATGTCATTTCACTATGACAAGCATCACAAAGCTTACATCGACAACTTGAATAAATTTATTGAAACAGACGCTTCACTTAAAGGTAAATCACTAGAGGAAATCGTTTTAACTACATCTGGTGGTATTTTTAATAATGCGGCCCAAATCTGGAATCACACTTTTTACTGGTTTAATATTTCTCCTGCTGGAAAAGGTGGAACACCTTCAACAGAACTAGCTGCAGCGATCACAAAAGATTTTGGCAGCCTTGATAATCTTAAAGCTAAATTCGTTGATGGTGGAGTCAAAACATTCGGATCTGGTTGGATCTGGTTATGCATTGATAATGCAGGAACGCTTTCATTAGTTTCTACATCAAATGCAGCTGTGCCATTCACCAATAACGGTCCTACGCCTTTACTTGTTGCTGATGTATGGGAACATGCTTATTATGTTGATTACAGAAATGCGCGCTTAAAATATTTAGAAACTTTCTGGAGTCACATTAATTGGAATTTCGTTTCCGAAAACTTTAAATCTAAAAAAGTTAAAGAATTAACAAGCTCAATGGTTTAGTTGGAAGACTAAACTTCAAAACAAATTAAAATAAAAAAAGCCGAGAAATCTCGGCTTTTTTTATTTCTACTCAATTTAAGTTTTAGTATTCTACTCTCAGAGCTAAAGAAGCTAAGTAATAATCATATTTTGAATAGGCTGATTCATCTTTTAAATTAACTTTCACAACGTCGATCATTACGTCTGAAGACGATGATGTTGGAACAATGAAGTAAGCTTGCATGAATTTAGTTTCTGATTCTGTACCACCGTTAACGGAAGTAATACCTGACGCTTCAACATCGTAATCATCAACTTTTTCTTCACCGTAAGCTAAACCAAATTTTGTTCCAAGGTTAAATTGTAAATAACCTTTCCACATGCTAGCTGAACCTGATTTTAAAGTGAATTCACTGTTTTGTGTTTCAACTTTTGTATCTTGGTATTGATAATGCTTATATAACCCACCAACTGTTATTAAGCTAAGTGGAACACCGAAACCAACTGAAGCCGCTAAATGATCACGATCATTCGCACGCTGAAATAAATTTGTGCCATCGTTGTTTGATGTTCTTTTTTCTAATAAAGAAGCTGCGTACTGCAAGTTGTAATAAAGATAAGTTTGTCCGAAATATGCCAAGCCTTTAAAACCTAAAAATGTTTGTGAAAAATCTTTGAATTTTGTTTCTGTGGATGCCGTTGTATTTTCATCTTTATAACCTAACATTGTTTGGTTCATAAAAAATACTATCGAAGGTGAAAATCCGCGTGCATAACCTAAACTAAGCCCGTAACCAGAACCTTTGCGTTCTGCTGAACCAGATACTGCTGTGGCTTCAGAATTTAGTAATGATAATCCTAAATAAAGTTCTGATGCCCCGGCTTTTGGTGCGTACATATCTATATTTGGCGTCGTTCCTGCGTAAACTGTTGATGACACTAATAAAATGATTGTTGCCAGAATGGTTTTCATAAAACTCCTATTTTGTAATCTGCCAGATTCAGATAGTTTGTCCGAATTTCGGTTTTTTAGCATCGAAAAACTGATCTGACGTTGGTCTGGACTTTGCTCTACTGTTCTATATGAGAAACCTCAGTAAAAACAAAAACCAAATCACATACTTTCATCTTAATTTTGAATTTGAAATTTGCCCGCTAATGGCAGTTTTAGACTGGAAATTACTATGTCATCAACTGAATAAAATATCCAGTTTACACCAGATTGAATTACAGGCTTTTGTGATGATGACAACACACAGTCATTTATTATTTAAATCTTATGCACAAAAAGAAAATTATTTTAATGAAAATCTTCTTAAAGAGCTGAAAATAAAAAATAATGGGCAAAATAGTTTAACTGAGCCCATAAAAAATAAAACTCAGTATTTAAATACATATAAATATATTTATCGAAACCCCGTTGAAGCAGGCTTGGCTGCGCATTGTGAAAAATATCAATACAGTTCGTTAAATTCCCTGTTAGGTTATTCAACTAATTCATTAAATATTATTGATCCATTAAATGTGACTCAAAATCCATTTAAAATACTCAATTGGCTGAATCAAACAAATCAGACTAAACTTTTCCAGGCCAGTTCTGTTTTCACATAATTTTTTAAATCATCTATTTGCTTTTGAATTTGTTGATCTGTTAAGCCCAGTTGTTCTTTAAAAATTAAAGCAATGTCTTCAAGATGTCTAAAGCCGTGATCTTTTTCTGATAAAAACAATGGAACACGACGCGTGAAAAAATCAGTTAAATTTAAGCACATTGTGGTGTGAATAGCCTGATAAGCCTCTAAACACCAGTAGTTATCAGTATAGCCGTATTTTTCTAAAATAACTTGGTTTTCTTTACCATAACGTTCAGCTAGTTTTTTCTGAATTTCATTTTCAGCACTTATTTGCGCCTCATGATAAGCATCAGTAGTGGTATAACTATTTAAAGCTTCAACTGTTTGGCATTTTTTTAAATTCGCTCTTTCTTCAAAAGTCAGAAACTGAATGCATTCATCGACAATTTGTTCTGCCATTAGTCTGTAAGTTGTGTATTTGCCACCGGCAACAAAAGTAAAACCACGTTCATCGCTTTTAATGATGTGTTCACGACTGGTTTTACCTTCGTTATCAGAATCATCTTTTACAAGCGGGCGAACACCTGAATAACATGAAATGATATCGGCTTCAGTTAGCTTTGCACCAGGAAAATACTCATTAGCAATTTCAAGTAAATAAATCACATCAGATTTTTCAACTTTAACTGAATCTGGATTGTCTTTAAAATCTGTATCTGTAGTACCAATAATAACCATTTCATGACGTGGTATTGCAAAAACAATACGATCACTTTTCTGGGCACCCATAACCACAGCCGAAGTTAATGGAATTCTTTCTTTTGAAAAAGTCAGATGGATACCTTTTGTTGGGCGAAGTATTTTTTTCCAATCATTAACTAGTTTTTCGCCAACTAAATCTGTCCATGGACCAACACTACAGACAACATGATTGGCGTTGATAGAAAACTTCTCTTGGCTAAGCTGGTCAACAACATCGATTGATTTAACTTTTGTCTGTTCATTTATATTTTGAAAGTTAGATTTAATTGCGCTGAGATAGTTAGCTGATGTAGCACCTAATTCGTTCGCCGATCTTAGGGTCTCGTGGACTAAACGATCATCGTCCATATAAGCATCAGAATAAATAAAAGATCCTTTTAAATTTTCGGATTTTAAAAAAGGCATTCTCTGCATTGAATCAATTTCATCAAGTCTTTCATGCATTTCTGGCGTTTGAAAAAGTGAAAGAGCATCATACAACCACATGCCAAGGCCCATTTTAAACATTCCAACACGGCTATCTGTAAATAAAGGAATCATGAATCTCAAAGGATGCACTAAGTGCGGCGCTATTTCAAAAAGGCGTGTTCGTTCATTCAAAGCTTCAAACACAAGTTTAAATTCCATGTTTTCTAAATAGCGAATTCCACCATGAACAAGTTTACTTGAACGCGATGAAGTTCCGTAAGAAAAGTCTTTGGCTTCGATCAAAGCCACTTTTAAACCACGGCCTGCTGCGTCCCTGGCTACGCCAGCGCCAGTAATACCTCCGCCAATAATCAATAAATCAAAAACTTCATTTTGAAGTTTTTTAATATTTTGTTGTCTCGTATAAAATGAAAAGTCTTTCATGAATTTCCTATTTAGTCGTTTTAAGCCAAACGTAATCGTTTGACCATTTCTGAAAAGGTAAACTTTTTTCATAATGCAAAGTCGTTACCGAACTAGGTAAGATCACTTTTTGAAAATGTTTATCACGTGATAGCTTATAGGCAATTTCAGTCAATTCCGCTTCGATTTTGTAATCGACTGCCATAACCAGTTCAACCCATAACGTTTGTGTTTGTCCTTCAAAAAACAGAAAAGGCTGACCTAAAAAAAATCCTTTAAGAATTTCTTTTTCACCCTGTTGTTCGTAGGCCAAAAAGCTCCATCCTAATTTTAAGTAGTGTTCTAGGGCTTCCTTACGAAAACGTGACTCCCAAATTTTCATCATAAATTCCATTTCATTCATTTCAAAATGAAGGGATTGGCTATCTTTTGGGGCTTGTTTTAAATCCCGTCTTAGCTTGTCTTCTGCAAACTGATAAATTTCTTCACTATCTTGGATTTGAGCTATTCTATAATTAACTGACATATTTAGTATTTGAACTGATTATTGCGCCATAGCCAAGACCTGATTATGACTTCCAGTTGCGTTAATTTAAAAGACTTACTAAAGTAATTTCATGAATTATAAACCCTACAATCCTGACGTTTGGAATTACATTCAAACTGCCATAACACAAATTAAAAATCAACAGTCTGCTGGACAGAAGTTTTATGCTGCCTTTGATGCTGACGGAACTTTATGGGATACCGATTTAGGTGAAAACTTTTTTAATTATCAAATTGATCATGAATTAGTAAAATTGCCGCTAGCAGCGTTTGATCATTATTTAGAAATGAAAAAAATAAATAACGACCCTAGGTCTGCCTACGTTTGGTTAGCACAAATCAATGCTGGGCAAAGATTAGAAACTGTTCGTCAGTGGAGCCAAGAGGCCTTTGATAGTATTAAACCATCACCGCTATTTTCTGAACAAAAAAAGCTTATTGATTTACTTCAAAAAAATAATATTCAAATTTACATCGTTACAGCATCAATTAAATGGGCTGTCGAACCCGGGGCAAAAGCTTTAGGTCTAACCGCTGATCATGTTATTGGTGTAGAAACACTTGTAGTTAATGAAATAGTTAGCGATCAACCTGTTTACCCCATTACGTACAAGGCTGGTAAAGTTGAGGCGTTTTTAAAACAAACAAATAATCAGTTTCCATTTTTAGCAAGTGGCAATTCGACCGGTGATCTAGAGATGCTGGAATCGGCAACGCATGTTAGATTAGCAGTCAGCGCAGCATCCAGAGACGATAAACTTTTTAAAACTGAAAATGAATTGTTACAACATGCTGATAAAAAAAATTGGCTTTCTCACCGCTTTATTTAAGGGATTATAATGTCAAAGCTGTTAAAAATTCTAGTGTTAGGTTTTTTGATGACTGCTTTTTTCTATATAATTTTACAAAAAAGTATTTTTTTTGGAAATCATATAGAAAAAAATGAATTACAAAAGCCAGCTCAGTTAATTTTAACTGCTTTGTCTAAATATAAGAAACCGGTGAGAGTCGAAATCGAAACTTTTACAGATAAATATAAAGATGAAGTTAAAGAAATTCGAAAACTTAAAATTGCTTTAGATAAGCAATCTAAGCACTACATGATTATTCAACTTTTCAGCGATGATACGGATGAAAAATCTCCGCTTGTGGGACAAATACAATTTAAAGATGTAAAGACTAACAATATTTTGAATGAAGAAAGTCTTAACCTGAATTAAGACTTATTCATGACTCTTTCAATATCGTCGACTTCTTTAGGGGCAACTGAAGTTAAAACTTCACAGCCTTTGTCAGTCACAAGAATATTATCTTCAATACGAATTCCAATGCCTCGTAATTCTGCCGGTGCTGATTTATCGTTGGCAGGAATATATAGTCCAGGTTCTACAGTAAACGTCATGCCTGATTGAATTGGTCGTGGCTGACCTTTAATCATGTATAGTCCAGCATCATGAACATCCATTCCTAACCAGTGACCGATACCATGTGGATAGTACTTGCGATGTTCATTCGATTTAATCACATCTTCTTTACGGCCAGAAACTAAACTCAGTTCTAGCATCAAGTCAGTTAACAGATTTTCACCCATTGCATGTAGATCTTTAAAAAAAAGTCCTGGCTTGATCAAAGCAATAATTTCTTTTTGAATTTTCAAAACACCTTCATAGACTTTTTTTTGAATCGGTGAAAACCTGCCATTCACAGGAAACGTTCTTGTGATATCACCGGTATGAAAATTATTTTCACAGCCCGCATCGATTAATAATAATTCGCCGCTTTCACAAACTTGATCATTAAAATTATAATGTAATGTTGTCGCGTTATTTCCACTAGCTACAATATAATTGTAACCTTCGCGTGCAGAACCTTGACTGTAAAATGTATGCGACAAAACAGCTTGAACTTGTCGTTCAGTCACATTAGGGCGAACAAATTTCATAGCCTGAAGATGGGCTTCAGCGCTGATTTCGCAAGCTTTGCGAAGATTTATTAAATCATTTTCGTCCTTAATAAGACGATATTCACCTAAGAATGTATCTGCGTCTTTGACAGTCATCAAACCATAACCAGATCGACCATAAGATCTTTTTAATTGGAGTAATACTTTTTGAATTTTTAAATCCATATCTGGATTTTTATACATTCTGTAGTAAAGGTCTTCGTAACCTTTTAAAAGTTCGATGGATTTTTTGTCAAAATCTTCGATTGGGTAAACAGCATCAACTAAAAATTCTTTTTGTGTGGCCTCTGGCCCAAATCTAAATCCGTCCCATGTTTCACGTTCAATGTTTTTTGTACGAACAAACATAACCGATTCAGGGTTTTGTCCTGGTCGTAATAATAAAACTGATTCTGGTTCTTCAAAGCCAGTTAAATAATATAAATTTGAATCTTGTCTATAAGGATAATGAACATCATCATTTCTAACGAGTTCTGGATGAGAAGCTACAATCAGTGCCGCACCGCTAAGGCCTGCCAACACTTTTTGACGACGTTTTTTAAAAATTTCTGGATTTTCAGTTGGTTTTCTTTGTACAACAGCCATTTTTTCAGTCCTATAGTTTATATTTGTCCGCTAACCTTTTTATAGCATTATAGCCGAGCTCTGTAGATTTAGCCATAATATCTGATTTCTTATTGAATGCATCGATATCATAATCACTTAAATCAATTTCTATCACTTCATCTAGACCCATGGCCTTCTTCTTCAGGGCAATAGAGGCTTCAGTCCATATTTGGTTTTCTAATGAATTGATGCCTTTAATAAATGGTCGGTCGTTTTTCTGCTTTAAAACATTAACCAAAATGACTTTATTAACACCAGTTGCTTTTAAATGATTAACCAACAGGGTCACATCATTCATATATGCTAAATTAGACTTATATGGCTCAATGACACCAGCTGAGGGCAAACAAAATGAAAGCAGCTGCACAATCGGCCCACGGTTTAACAAGTAACTGATTTTTGTTTTTAAGTTATATGAAGGGCAAACAAATGGAATTTTTAAGCCCGTCGTATTTTTCTTATCAAAAATTGTATTTAATGATTTATTCCAGTCATCCATATCACCTATTTTTGAAAATTCCCATTCAACTTCATTTGCCGATGCTGACTGAGCATATGACGCTGCAACGAAAGCTCCCCATTCAATTCCTGCAACACTCAGAATCGGAAATTTATATTTTTGCATTTCCTTAAGAACTGCAACATGACCCCACGCTCTTGCACCACCGCCCGAAAAAATAATTCCAAATTTAGGAACTTGAATATGCTGCGGACGCGCCACTTCAGGCTTTACCATTGGTTCTGATGGTTCAGGTGTTACTTTAGCTTCACCAACAGGATTTGTGATCACATCAAGTGGGTTTGTTTTTTCAGGTTCAATTATTTTTACTGGTGGCGCCGGCTTAACTGTTTGTGATCTTTGAAACATTTGACAGCCAGCTGTCATTAAAGCCACTGACAATAGTGCCAAATTTATTTTATTTTTTTGAATCATAATTTTTACTATTTTTTTCACCATAAATAAAAAACTCCCTGTTGCCGTCTTTGCCTTGAATAACACTTTCAAAATACACAGTACTCGCATTGAATTCACTTTGACAGTTTAGCTCAATTTTTTTTTGAATATCAAAATAAATATTTTCATCTGACACCAATCCATTCCTATCTAAAAAATCTGGTCCACATTCAAACTGAGGCTTAACTAAAAGTAGAAAGTGACCCGCATCTGATAAACTACTTGTAATACAGGGTATGACCTTAGTCAGCGATATAAAAGAAACGTCACAAACAATAATATCAAATTTTTTAGTTTTTAAAAAATCATGATCTTTTAAATTTTTTACATTTAAATTTTCTATACTGACTACTTGATTGTGGCTTTTAAGACGTGGATGGAGTTGGCTGTACCCTACATCAATCCCAGTCACATGGGCCGCGCCATTTTGAATTAAAAAATCAGTAAACCCACCTGTCGATTGGCCAATATCTAAAATTATTTTATTTTTAATATTTAAACCAGCCTGCTTAACTGCGCCTTCAAGTTTATAACCAGCTCTTGAAACAAATTTGTCTAAGGTGTGTGGCGCTATTTGAATAAATTTAAAATCATTTTCTTCAACTTGATGGCTTGATTTTTTAAGATAAGTTTTTTTGTCTTTTTCAATATAAACTAACCCTAGATCAATCAGCTCTTGGGCTTTTGTTCTTGATTCAATTTTTTTATGTAAGACTAAAAATTGATCAAGGCGCATATCAGTGAACTCTGGTTAAGTTGAACTGAATAAGTTCTTGCAATGAATGTGTGTTTAAAGAAAGTTCAGATAAGCCTTTTTCAGCTAATTGACTGAGATTTGTAAGTTCTACTTTAGTTTTTTCTAAACCTATTTTTTGTACTAAATTTTTATGGTCTTGTTCTTTTTCATTGGCATCAAGCAAATCATCTTTGACTTGAAAAGCAAGGCCAATGGTTTTCCCGAATTCTTGTAAAATTTGTAATTGCTTTGAATTCGCGTTACAAATTACAGCAGCACCGCTAACAGATATTTCAATTAGATCAGCGGTTTTTCTTTTGTGCATCAGCCAGATATCATCCGCAGCTGTTTGCGAACTGCTTTTGACATCTATAACTTGCCCGCCAATCATTCCTGCAAAACCAATTTTATGAGAAAGCAAATGTATAAGCTTCAAACCCGTTTTGGGATCATCAGTGTACTTATCTGCTAAAATTTGAAAAGCCAAAGTAAGAAACGAATCCCCGGCTAACAACGCAATATCTTCACCAAAAACTTTATGATTCGTAGGTTGGCCACGGCGAAGATCATCGTTATCCATACATGGTAAATCATCATGAATCAGCGAATAAGTATGGATCATTTCTACAGCTAAACTGAATGGGAGAACTAGATTAAAATCTTTTTTAAATAATTCTGAAACCAAGTAAGTTAAATAAGGTCTAAATCTTTTACCGCCTGATATGAACGAATAGCGCATGCTTTCGCCTAAGATTTTGGCCTGTGGTAAATTTTCAAAATATTCAGTTAAATACTTTTCAGAAAAAGTATCAAACTGGTTAAGAAACAGATGACTATTCAACTGATTAATCCTCAGAGCTAAATTTTTCAGTGATGGCTTTTCCGTTTTCATCAACACTGACTAATTTTTTAACTTGTAGTTCCGCCTGAGTTAATTGCCCGTGACAATCACGCGAAAGCTTAACGCCTTCTTCAAAGAATTTAAGAGATTCCTCAAGGGATAATTCTCCTTTTTCCATTTTTTGAACTATTTCCTCTAAGCGGTTTAATTTTTTTTCAAAATCCATAATTTTTCCTTTATTTAATAAAATCTTTAACTTCTGTAATTAATGTTCCGTCAGTCATCCTGATAGTGACTTCATCGCCTTTTTTAACTTGTTTGACTGATTTGATGACTTTATCTTTTATCTTTGCAATAGAATAGCCGCGATCAACAACTTTTAAAGGGCTGAAAGAATCCAACAGCGACATCATATTTTTAATTTTATGGTCTTTGGTTTGAATGAAATGCTTTATAGTTAAATTTAATCGCTCATCATTTTTTTGAAGTCTAATTTTTTTATTTTTAATGGCGTGCTCTGGCGAAACCATTTTTGATCTTAAAACTTGAATGTCTTTTTTTAATGATATCAGCTTGTGGTCGATCGCAGTTTCTAGTCGTGTATACAAGTCATCATTTCTTAAAGAAAAATCTTGTAGTTTTTTTTGTGGGTCCGCTAATCGATGTGCGGCTATTACTAATTTTTGTTTTTTATTATTAAAAATTTTTTGAAGCGCGTTGAATAGTAGTTTATGTAATTGCATTAATCTTTGAATAACTTCAGCACTACTTTTAGCCACTAGTTCAGCAGCTGCAGATGGAGTTGGCGCACGAAGATCCGCTACAAAATCACAAATCGTAAAATCGATTTCATGTCCAACAGCAGAAATAACAGGAATTTTTGAATTGGCAATTTTTCGTGCTAAAGTTTCATCATTGAAACACCACATGTCTTCAATTGATCCGCCACCACGTCCGATAATAATAACATCTGGGTTTAGTCTTTCTGCAGATTCAAAACCTGCAATCAACGATGCTGCTGCCGCAGCACCTTGAACAATCGCAGGAACGACAATGACTTCAATATTTTTAGCACGTCGATTTAATATATTTAAAATATCTTGAATGGCTGCACCAGTTGGCGAAGTCACTATCGCAATTTTTTTAGGGTAATGTGGAATTTCTTTTTTTCGATCAGGCGAAAATAAACCTTCATTTTTTAGCTTTTCTTTAAGCTGTTCAAATTGTTTTTGTAAAGCGCCCGCACCAACAGGCTCCATAGTTTCACAGGCAATCGAATAAGTGCCACGTGGTTCGTAAACTGTGATTTTTCCTCGAACGATGACTTCTAATCCGTCATGCGGCTTAAATTTTAATTTTGAATTAAAGCCTCTGAACATCATGGCACTGATTTGTGATTTAGAATCTTTCAGCGAAAAATAAAAATGACCTGAACTATGCGGTTTAAAATTAGAAATCTCTGCTTGGATCCAAACAGTGCCAATATTGCCTTCTATAAGACTGCGAAGCTGGTTATTGATTTGTTCCACAGTAAAGACTTGCGACATGAAAGAAAGTTACCAATAGAGAACACCAAGATCAATCAAGAAAACCAAAGATTTTGCAGTGACCAAAAGCCACCGATGAATACTGACAAAAAAGCTATTTTTCGATGTTTTTCAAATTGAGAATAGTAATAGGGCATCTCTTTTTGTGCAAGTTTAAGTAAAAATGGAATTTCAAGCACAAAAGTGAGAACTAGACCGTAAAAAAACACTAAAAATGGAAAATAAAAATCAATCGTTGTAATCATACAGTGTCATTCGGTATTTATTTTTGAATCTTGAGTCCTGTTTCATGGACATTTTCATATATTTTGATAGAATAGAATTGGGGGTTCGCTGACGTAAAACTCATCGAAAATAAACCTTACAAGCATAATTAAAGGGGACTGTCCCTGACAATGGTGAGCAAGCTTACCTCGTAGTAAGAAGCCTAAAGTTGTTATATGGTGACCCACTTTGCGAAAAGAGGTTTATGTTTCAGAGTTGTCTTCGAACCTTTTTTTTATATCTCTAGACTGTCTCATTCTGAGAATTTTTCAGTCATTTTATCGTTAATATAGACTGTAAATAACTGATTTTTATACCGATAAAGACATGTGACTATTGCAGGGAAAATGATCTCTATTGTTATTTCTTTTTTAATTTGTGTTTTCTACACAAGTTGCGGCCCTCGTCTAAGTTCTAATGCCGAAGAATATTTGTCTTTGTCTTCTGAATATCCTGAATGCACAACACATTTTAGTTATTCTCCGTCGACTGCAATTAACGGAACAGCCCACTTTTATAAACGGGCAACCCTATTTAGTGTTGATGCCGGTGTTTTAGAAAATATGTTGTTAGGTGATCCATTAACTTCACCACTTCCAATCCCGTATGCTGAAGTTGCAGTTTATGATCAAAATAAAAATCTTGTTCAATGTGGACGCACCGATGTCGACGGCAATATTGTGGCCTTATCAGGAAGCGGCAGCTTAACTTTACCTAAAAAAGCACAAAGCTATACACTGCGTGTTCACGCGCGAACCAAATTTACTTTACCGCTTTTATCAACTGTTGTACCCATTCAAATTGTTTCAGCACACATTTCCGTTAAAGAAGATGTTTACACAAACAGAGTTTATTTTGTTCAAGCCCAGTTTTATTCTGACGGCACTTCGACTTCACCGATTGAACTTTTAGCTAAAGCACGGCAAACAGATTCGTTAGCGATCGAAGGCGGTGCTTTTAATATTTATAATAACTTGATTCAAAGTTATTTATACATCGATGAAAAAATGTCTGGCGCTGGTGGCGCTGGGGTTGATTTAAGCTGCCTTACTAACAAAGCGAATGTTTTTTGGAAAGCCGGCTTCAATCCTTTTCAGTATATTTATCCAAATGAAAACCCAACAACATTAAGTTCTAATTCGTCATTTTATAATCCTGACGATGGCAATCTGTATATTACTGGCGGCCAAGTGGGTGATGTCAGTTTAGCTAACACTGATCATTTTGATGATTTTGCGATCGTTCATGAATTAGCACACTGGATTGAAAATCAATGTGGTCATGAAACTTTTGGTGGTTTTCATAGTTTAACTGTTCGTATTGATCCGCGTCTGGCATGGCATGAAGGTTTCGCAAATTATTTTTCAGCAGCGGTTTTAAAAAACAGAATGTCAAATATTGATCCAACGATGGATGCACGACTTGCAGAAATTGGTGAAACATCGGGTTGGACATTTTTATTTAACTCTTACGGCTTTGCAGATTCATTTCAAAATACTGGTAACGGTTCAGGCTTTTTAATGGATCTTAAAAAAGCCGGGACTAGTCCTGGTGATTGGCAAATCGGAGTTTACCAAGGTTCACCATTTGATAAAGTGAACCCAACTTTATATCCTGGCGAGGGCCACTTTCGTGAAGGCGCTATTACGAGAAGTTTATTTAAAACAACACAGTGGTGTGTGTCTTGTGCTGCAACAACTGCCACATCTGGCACTGAATTACCGCTTCCCTATGTTTGGGCTAGTTTTGACAGTGATACAGGTATTGGCCAAAGTTTTTATCCATTTATTAGTTCAAATTCATTTTTCGAAAATATCAAAACATTTACAACTCAAGGCCCTGATTTATGGACTGCAAACTATAAATCTTTTGTTAATGCAGAAGCTTTACAATTGTTCAGTGACAATCAATCAACAAGTGGGACATATATAAGTGTTGTTTCAGCGACTCCGTATATTAATTGGGTTCCCTATGGCCATGAATTATCTTTATCGACAACAAATAGTTGTACATCAGGCACGTTGATTCAAGGACGCACCGATGATCCAACACTAACAGGTACAAATTCAGATCAAAGATATTCAAATCACTTTTACACAGTTAGACCTTATCAATTAAGCGGTTTAAATAGTTTAAGCGTTACGTTTGAAAAAATCGCGGGAACGAATATTGATCATGACATTATTCTTTTTAGAAAAGGTTATACATTTAACGATGATTACACTTGTGTTGGCGGAGCTTCAAGTAGCGGATATTGTGCAAGTGGATCTTATTCCCCGATTAGAACTTTATCAAGCGACGTTGTTCTTTCGGATCGCAGTGCTTCTTCAAGCCTATCAACAAGCTACACAAAAATCATTTCTGGAATGTCATTGAATTTAAATTCTTCACAAGAATATATATTAAATATTCGCGCCTACACAGCAGGAAAAAGTTTAAGTTCCGCCACAAGTTATAAATACACAATTAAAAGTAATCTAACAAATGGCGCAAATACCTTGGGGGTTTTATGTCCGCAGTAACTCCAAGACTGTTTACAATTCTTTTATTATCTTTTGCTGTTTTAAGCTGTAAAGAAACCGTTCAGAAATCTCATGGTTTAAAAAATATTCCTGTTTCTGCTTATACCTATAAAGGTTTAGTTGAAAAATCAATTCAACTTAAATTTAAATCTTCTGGTTCAAGCACAACAACAATAACTGCAGAAGTTGAAATTCCTTTTAACTACCAGTATCCATTAAAATTTCAATGGAAGTTGGGCGACCAAGTCGTATTATCTAATGGTCAACTTAAAGGTGAAGTGATTTCACTAGAACAAAACAAAAAAGTTGAAATTTCTATTGATGTGACTGGTTTTAAATCCGATGTGGTCCGATTTGTTCGTTTTGAAATTGTGGGTACAAACCCACAAAGAAAAATATATGCAGACGGTATTTATTCTTCAGATGTGAGTTCTTCATTTGAATCTATTGTTCAAGAAGTTGAAAATTATAAAAGCTACCATTCTAAGGATTCTAAATGATCTATAATTTTCATCAATTTATTTTTTTAATAATTGCTTTACTTTATTTGACTTCTTGTGGTGGCATTAGTTCAAATGTTGTAACAACATCTTCGCCTACGGTATCTGCTGAAATTTCAAATTGTTCAACAGGTTACACATACAGCCCAGGCACAACTGTTTCAGGTACAGCAAGATTTCGAAAACGTGGGTTAACAATATCAACAGCTGGTGTCAATGTAACAAGTCTTGTTCTATCAACTGTTATTCCAACACAATTACCCATCAAATATGCAGAAATCCGTATAACAGATAGCAATTCAAATGTTGTTCAGTGTGGAATAACGAATTCGTCCGGACAAATTAAAGCTATTGATGGTGTGTCGATATTAAAACTTCCGAATAATGCAGGTCAATTTACTATTCAAGTTATGTCTAGATCAAATAAAACATTTTTCTTTGCTAGTAAAGGTGTGTCAATACCTATTGATATCAGTATTAAAGAAGATATTTATTCTAACACAATCTATGATGTCGCAACGACAGTGACATCAAATGGATCAAGCGGAACTTCTATCACTGCGATTGCGCTGGTCGCCCAAGGCGATGAAGCATTATCTTCATCAATTGAAGGCGGCGCATTTAATATTTATAATAATTGGATCACGACTGCCGAATATATTGGTAACAATACGTCATCAGCTACTGTTTCGTGTTTGAGCAGCCCTTTGGATATTTATTGGAAAGCTGGTTTTAATCCGTATCAATATGTTTACCCGTCAGCAAATCCTGCGACCTTACAAACAGTTTCATTTTATTTACGAGGATATAATGAATTATATATCAATGGTGGACGCGTCGGAGATGTAACTACCCAAGATACTGATCATTTTGATGATGCTGTTATACTTCATGAAATAGGTCATCACATTGAATCGGTCTGTGGAACAGCGGATTCGCCTGCTGGACCACATTCAGCACAAGACCGTATTGATCCTCGTCTGGCTTGGTCCGAAGGTTTTGGAAACTTCTTCGGTGGGCATGTTATCCAAAATAACATGACAGAAATTAATCCTCACCTTTCAGCAGCACTTCCAAGTGGCGATTGGCTTTTTTATAATGATACCCGTGGTTACGGCGGAACTGGTTCAGATCTGATTCGTATGCACTTAAATCATAATGGTAATTCCACGACTTACGATCAAGTGAATGCGACACTTTTCCCAGCTGAAGGCCATTTTCGAGAAGGCGCTATTGCCAGAGCTTTATTTAAAGGTGTAAATTCTTGCACAACAAATTGTGTTGGTGATGTTGGTTTTGATAAATATTGGTTAGCTTTAGGTAAAACGTCACAAGGCATGGGGGTTTCAACATCACCGTTTAGAAGTGCAGTCAAATTTTTTAGTAAATTGAAAACAGCAAACGGTGGATCTTTTTCTGTCTCAATGAGCGCAGTGTTAACTGATCAAGAAGCTATGCATTTAGTTAGCGACGCCGATTTGACTGTCAGTGGCGAAAATATCTGGCCCAGCTACGGCATAAAGCTAAAACAAAGTGGAGTGGCGTGCCCGTTGAATATTCAACCCCGAAATACAACGTATACTGTTGATGATGAAAGCGATCAACGTTATTCAAATCACTTTTTCTTTTTTAACAAACCTGAACTAAGTGCCGTAACAAGTATCAAAATTCAGGTTTCAACAGCTTGCAATCAGTTTAGTACTGCAACGAACGCACAAACACTGGATTTGATAATTTTTAAAGAGGGCTATGCCTACAACGAAGACTGTGACAATTATAACAGTTCAGGCGATTGCATCAGTGTACTTAAGACAACATCATCAGACATCGCTACGCAAAATCGTGGTAGTTACGTTTTAAATGGTGGCTTTAATACCAAAACAGTCACTACAAGCAGTTTAACAAATGGTAATTATTTATTAAATATTCGGGCTTATTCAAGTTCACCAAAAACTGTAAACTCAAGTGCGAACTGTTCTTATTCATTAGTTGATCAAAGTGGAGGTTTCTTATGTCCAGATACGACATACTAAAAATTAATGCGGTTATTCTATTTGGAATTTTTTGTGGTTATATAACAAGTCAAAATATTTCACAGTTTCATCCATCAGATCGAAAAGTGGCTTCGATTCCGTCGCACTTTAAATTAGGTGCTGATTTTTCTTCACAAAATTATTTTGATCTTGAACTAAATAATACTGAATTAGCAAGGGATCCAAACCAAGTATCACGTATTGAATTAAAAATAACAGCTTTAAAAGATTTCCCGAATGAAATTTCCTACGAATGGAATAAACATAAAAACCACAGCATGAATGATGAATCAGTCGGAACAATCCCCGCTTTGAAAGCTGGCGAAGTTTTTACCCGAGAAATACAAATCACTGGCTTTCACAAAAATGAACAGTCTCATGTAAGCCTTACGATTAAAGGATCTTTCGGAAAAACACATGTTGATCGCAGTGCGATCTTAGCGTCGCAAATGGATCAAACATTAGAACACATTGTTCAAGAAGCTGCAAAAAATCGTCAAAAACAGAAAAAAAATAGTGATATTGATGCCCAGTCAAAAGTTGATTCCAACCCACTTGATCGTTTTAAACCTGAGAATGTCATTAAATAGGAATTACTTCAACTTGAGGATTATATTCATCTTTAAGTATACCTTCAATGGCCATCAGCGTGCCAGTTGTTGAACTTGGACATGTCCCACAAGCGCCTTGATAAGTGACGTAAACTTTTAGATCTTCAATTTTAATAATTTCAATGTCGCCACCGTCGCCTTGTAAACCTGGACGAATGGTTCGGTCTAGAATTTCTTCAATTTTTTGTTGTTCAGGTGATAAATTTTGACGAGCAATTTTTTTCTCGTCGAAAACCGTTTGATTTGGATTATGCATCGCCATACGTGTTTGTATAACTGATGCAACTTGAGGTTTTATTTCTTCGACATCAATATCAAATTGATGAGTGATAGTAATTACATTTTGAAAAAAATGAACTTGTCTTACACCAGCGATTTCAAAAAGAGATCTGGCAAGTATATTATGTTCAGCTTCTTCGAGTGTTGAATAGGTTGCTTTGCCTTCAACCAAAACAGGTCTATCCAAAATAAATTTCCATGCATTCGGATTAGGTGTGGCTTGAACACGAATTAAAATATCTGACTGACTCATAAAACTAACATCCTTTGCGCTTTATGTACTGCGCCTATCAATTTTTCAACATCTAATGAATTATTATAAATAGAAAATGAAGCTCTTACAGTTCCGGTCATATTAAATTTTTTCAGCAACGGCTGTGTACAATGATGGCCCACACGTACAGCGATTCCCATTTGATCTAAAATTTGACCCACATCAGAATGATGAGCTCCTTTTAAATTAAAGCTAAGAATCGCTGCTTTGTTATCATTATCACCGAAAATTTGAGTTCCAGGAATTTTTTTTAGTTCAGTGCTAGCCTGTTCGTACAAATTTTTTTCATGATTGAAAACATCTTCGATCTTGAATTGTTTGAAAAATTCAATCGCTGTATCAGTGCCAACTGCACCCTCGACATTGGGCGTACCAGCTTCAAATTTAAAAGGTAAATCATTGTATGTCGTTAATTCAAAACTAACCGCTGATATCATGCTACCGCCAAATTGGTACGGCGGCATTTTTTCTAATAGTGCTTTCTTACCGTACAGGATACCAAAGCCAAAAGGTCCAAATAGTTTGTGGACCGAGAAAACCAAGAAATCAATATCTAGGCTTTGCACATTAATATTTTTTTGAGTGATAAGCTGTGCTGCATCCAAAACTGTGATAGCCCCGACAGATTTTGCCTTTTTTACGATTTTTTCAATCGGGGTAAAGCTTCCTAAAATGTTAGAGCATCCAGAAAAAGAAATTATTTTCGTTTTTTCAGTAATCATTTGGTCGATTTGATCTTCATCAATTAAACCATTTTCTAAAACAGGTAAAAATTTAAGCTTCAGATTTTTTTTCAGGGCTAAATTTTGCCAAGGAACTAAGTTTGCATGATGTTCAAGTTCAGTTAAAACTATTTCGTCATTTTCTTTTAAGAAGTTTTCACCATAACTTGTGGCAATTAAATTAATACCTTCTGTTGTTCCTTTTGTGAAAACTATTTCATTTTCTGATTCTGCATTAATAAAATTTTGTACTTTTCGTCTTGCAGCTTCAAATGACTGTGTGGCTTGATCACTTAAAAAATGGGCTCCGCGATGAACATTAGAAGCTTCTTTTTCATAAAATCTTTGAATTCTCTGAACTACTGCCGTTGGCTTCAAGGCCGTTGCAGCAGTGTCTAAATACACAAGATCATGGCCGTTAACTTTAACGTCTAGAGCTTTAAAATGTTTTCTAATATCCGTTGTATTTAACATATCACCTTAAAATATATCTGTTAGTTTAGTGTTCAATGAAGCTAGAGCAAATTTTTCTAATTCAGTGTTTTCTAATTTATAGATAATTTCTTTAGCATAGCCATAAGAAATCATTTTAATCGCATCTTGTTCGCTAATCCCTCGGCTTAAAAAATAAAAAACTTCATCTTTATTTAATTGTCCGACAGTTGAACCATGTCCTGCTTTAACATCATCTGCATAAATTTCTAATTGCGGAACACTGTCGGCTTCTGCTGCACGACTAAGTAATAAATTATTATTTAATTGGGCTGAGTTAGCCTTTTGCGCATCTTGTTCAATCCGCACACGACCACGGAACACTGATCTGGATTTGTCTGCAAGAATCGCTTTATAATGTTGAAAAGATTCGTTATGTCCTTTTTGGTGCTGAATAAAAGTATAATGGTCACAATGTTGGTCATCAGATAAAAGCGATAAACCCAAAATTGTTGTTTGAGCTTGTTCGCCTTCTAAATACAAATTCAAGTTATGTCTTGATATTTTTCCACCCAACGCCATTTCAAACGTTTTAATTTGTGTTTGATTTTTAGCATGAGCGTAAATTCGACTAAAAATAAAATCAGTTGCTGATAAATTTTGATTATTAATAAATTTAATTTCACTATTTTCAGCTGTGAAAATATGAATTTCATTATTCATTAATTGCGGTGACTGACCATTCAAGCTAATAAATGACTGTATTATTTTTGCTTGGCAGCTTTTAGCAATATGAACATGAGTCATCGATTGTATAACAGTTGAAGTCTTTTTAGACAACACATGAATGATTTGTAGCGGTTGTTGTAGTGATTGATCGATTTGAATAACAATTTTTTCTTTTGCAAAAGCTTTCAGTAAACTCTTTAATTGGTTTTCAACATCTGTATCCACAGTAGTAAAGTCTTTATCAGTTGTTTTTTCTATCGTTAGCTTTTCGAAGTCTGAATCAGACAATGTTTTATTATAGAAGCCGTCGACAAAAACAACATTGGTGAATTCAGATTTTAACTGGCCAGATATCAATTTCAATTCATCATGCGACAAACTAATTTCTTGATCGGCTATTTTCCAGTCGATTTTTTTAATTTCCTGAAGAGATGTGTATTTCCAGGCCTCTTCAGTTTTTTTGGGTAAGTAATTTTCTATATTCAGCATATACATTTTAACGATTGGTTACATTAACCAGTCGTAACCCTTTTTTTCTAGCTCTAAAGCTAGACTTGCATCGCCCGTTTGAATAATTTGACCATCAGACAGTACATGAACGAAATCTGGCTTAATATAATCAAGCAATCTTTGATAGTGAGTTACAAGTACAATAGCATTGTCTGCGGTTCGTAATTTATTAACACCTTCGGCAACAACACGAAGAGCATCAATATCCAATCCTGAATCTGTTTCATCTAATAAAGCCAATCTTGGCGATAGCACGGCCATTTGCAGGATTTCATTTTTCTTTTTTTCTCCGCCAGAAAAACCGACGTTCACAGGACGTTCTAAATATTCTGGACGCATATTTACTATTTTTAATTTTTTATCTAGAAATAATCTGAAATTTTCTTCGGTCATCGGTTCAGAACCCTGATGTTGAAGAACTGAATTTAGTGCTGTTTGCAAAAATGTGTAATTACTCACGCCCGGAACTTCAATAGGGTATTGAAAAGCCAAGAAGATACCTTCTTTGGCCCGTTCATCGGGCGCTAAAGCTAATAAATCCTGCATTTGCAAATTGATTTCGTATTTAATTTCACCACTTGTTACATCGTAAGCTGGGTGACCTGCAAGTATTTTTGAAAGTGTGCTTTTACCTGAACCGTTTGGCCCCATGATAGCATGAACTTCGCCGGCTTTAACTTTAAGGTTTAAACCTTTAAGAATTTCTTTATCTTGGCCGTTGCTTTGTACTTTTGCATGTAAGTTTTTAATTTCTAACATCTACTACCCCACACTATTTTCTAATTTCATTTCAATTAACTTCACAGCTTCTACTGAAAACTCTAATGGAAGCTCTTTAAAAACTTCTTTACAAAAACCATTCACCAACATTGAAATGGCTTTTTCACTATTTAAACCCCTAGATTGTAAATAAAAAATTTGATCTTCTGAAATACGCGATGTTGTTGCTTCATGTTCTAATGTCGCTGAGTTATTTTTGACTTCAATATAAGGAAAAGTATGCGCGCTGCTACGATCACCAACTAACATTGAATCACACTGTGAATAATTACGCGCATTTTCAGCGCTTGGCATAATTTTAACTAAACCACGGTAAGAATTTGAAGAATATCCGGCAGAAATCCCTTTTGAAATGATTGTGCTTTTGGTGTTTTTACCGATATGAATCATCTTTGTTCCGGTATCAGCCTGCATATAGTCATGGGTTAAAGCCACGCTATAAAAGGCCCCTTCTGATTCATCACCTTGTAAAATCACTGAAGGATATTTCCATGTGATCGCTGAACCTGATTCAACCTGAGTCCAAGAAATTTTTGACTTGCGGCCTTTACAGATCCCGCGTTTAGTCACGAAATTATAAATTCCGCCGACTCCGTTTTTATCGCCAGTGTACCAATTTTGTACTGTCGAATATTTAATTTCGGCATTTTCTAAAGCTATTAATTCAACTATTGCTGAATGAAGTTGGTTTTCATCACGTTGCGGAGCGGTACAGCCCTCTAGGTAATTCACATAACTGCCTTCATCAGCAACAATCAATGTTCTTTCGAACTGACCTGTTTCTTTGGCGTTAATTCTAAAATAAGTTGATAAATCCATCGGACAACGAACACCTTTTGGAATATACACAAACGATCCGTCTGAAAATACTGCCGCATTTAGTGCAGCATAGTAATTATCTGAATACGGCACAACAGTTCCAAAATATTTTTTGAGAATTTCTGAGTGCTCATGAATGGCCTCTGAAATTGAACAAAAGATCACACCGTGTTTTTTAAGTTCTTCTGTGTGCGTCGTCCCGATACTGACAGAATCAAATACGACATCAACGGCTACACCTGAAATTCTTTTTTGTTCTTGAAGTGGAATCCCTAAGCGTTCAAATGTTTTTATCAATTCTGGATCGATTTCATCCATTGATTTTTTGTCATTTGTTTTTTTCTTAGGTGCTGAATAATAAGTTAAGTCTTGAAAATTAATTGGCGGGTATTTCAGCTGTGCCCATTTGTTTTCACCCAGTGATGGTTCTGTCAACGTCAGCCAATGTCTGTACGCTTTTAAACGATATTCAAGAACCCATGCAGGTTCATTTTTTTTAGCTGAAATAATTTTTAATATGTCTTCGTTAAGACCTTTTGGAATAGTCTCTGATTCTATATCTGTGGTAAATCCATACTTGTATTCGTAAGAATCAGACATTGAGAACCTCAGCAATAGAAATAGACTTGTAAAAGTTTTGAACTTTTTGGTTTAAATTTTGAACTGGCGAAATGATTGTGCATTTTGGCAATAAATCACATTCTTTATCGATACTTAAACATTTTGCTAGTTCAGTCGAACCTTCGATCATCACAATCAAATCATGCATCGTAATTTGTGAAAGATTTTTTTCTAATCGGTAGCCACCTTGAGTGCCATATTCAGCCTTTAATATTCCGCGTGAACTTAAAATTTGTAAAACGCGAGCCACGACTTCGTAAGGCGCATGAGTCACTTCAGCGATCTGTTTGGCACTGACAATCACATCTTGAAGTGATTCCAAGCGCTGATCATCGAAGTACTTCAATGCCATCAATGCATATTCAAGTTTTTTGTTCATCGTGTTCATAGTTGATATCCGACTAAATAAGTCGCCTTTTGATGGTTTTTATACGCTTTTTTAAATGAAAGTCTAATGAAAATACGCTGGATTTAGTCGTACATGGCTTTTTTACAAGCATTTTAGGTACTTAGACCTAAACACACAGTAATTTGACATGTTTTAGTGTGACTCTTTTTAGGTCTTTGAATAGATTTGGCCCATGCGAATACTCATCACTACACTAGGAACAGCCTTTGTTTGTTTGATCATTTTCTTGATTCTTAAAATCTGGGGAGGATCTCAAACTTTTATCAGCTATCCCCACCCATTCTACAATCAACAGCAAACAACGACTAAACCAGTTCTATTTGAAAAGCCAAAGTTCAGCGAAATTTCCGAAATATTAAAAAATTCTAAGAAAAATATTTATCTAGATATTGCCACAACTAAAGACGGCATCATTGTTATTCATGAAGTAAACAAGTACCAAACATCATCATTTAGAAATCAATACTTTAAAGATATCAAAGATGTTGTTTTAAATTTAGCTGATTTTAAAAACAGTCTTAAAAATCGAAAAATTATTTTTAATCTGACTGAAAATGCAATCGCAGGTGACAAAACCCTGATCGAAGAATTTCAAAAAATTGATCTTAATGATAAATCTGAAATTTTGATATCTGCCCCTTACGAAGTCATGTCTAAATCTTTAAAAGAATTAGCTCCGACTTATATTTTTGCGACGTCAAAACCAGAAATTTTACGATTGAAAGCTATGGAATCTTTTTATTTGATTGAAACAGCTAGTCTACGTGCTGATGTAATCATTCATCCGTTATACTATTATAAAAAATTATTTTTTACAGAAACTTTTCTTCAAGAAATTAAACGCCGCAATAAAAAAATAATTATTGGCCCGATTCCCCAATCTGAATATGAAGAGGCTTTAAAGCTAAAGCCCTTCGGAATTGTGTTTAGTGAATAGGGTTATAAACGATGACCTTTTAACTGACATTGTTCATTATTTTTTATCAACGCAATTAGCTCTAATAGAAAGAACATTATTTTCTTTATCGTGTATACGCATGCTTGGTATATTTAAACCTTCTGTGTCTGCACGAAAAGAAATTAAAAAATTATTATTAGGATCGTTGATAACGACAAATGTCGGTGACACTTCGTCATTAATTAACCTAACCTTGTATTTAAGTGATACTGAGCTGCTAACACTATTATTTAAATACAGTGTCTCGATTTGACCTGATGTAAATAATTCTACAATACAGCTTGATGTCTTACTTCCCGCATTGGCACTTAAAGCTAATAGTAGCATCGCTGCTATAACTGTAGTTTTCATATATTCTCCTGCACTATTCCAAGTTTATGGGTTAATTCCCAAGTTTTTTAAAACTAGAATAATCTTTCATAGACTTAATACTGCAAGCCAATGCCAATGATTTTTTAGTTGGTTTTTGTACAAACTTTTTACAAAGCAAAGTAGTTTAGTTTAGTTTAGGAAAATCAATGACTTAGGTGAACTCGTCAATACAACCAACAAAGTGACTTATTTTGATCCGTTTTAATTGATCAGAAAGAATAATTTGACATATATGTCAAAAATGAACGACAATTTAGACATATGATTAAAAGACTGCTTAAGCTACCAGAAACACAAAGCTTTTTTCTGTTCGGTCCCCGCGGAAGTGGTAAGTCTACCTTGTTGCGAGCCCAGTTTAAAAAATCTGAAGTTTTATGGATCGATTTACTTAGTCAGCGGACTGAATTCGAGTTATCGCAAGACCCCGATCGATTATTAGACCTTTGGAAAATTGAAAAACCAAAATGGATTATTATCGATGAGGTTCAAAAAATACCACGCTTGTTAGATGTCGTACACAAAGGAATCGAAGAACATAAAATTCGTTTTGCTTTGACAGGTTCAAGCGCAAGAAAATTAAAACGTGGTGGAGCAAACCTGTTGGCTGGGCGTGCTGTTGAAAAACAAGTTTTTCCTTTTTGCTCGTTTGAATTGAGAAGCAACTCTGATTTACATAAATCTTTAGAAATCGGACTTTTACCGAAACTGTGGGATGAAACTGAATTGTCTAAAGCTGATCAAGTTGATTATTTATATTCGTATGTCCACACCTATTTAAAAGAAGAAATAGCAGCTGAACAACTTGTTCGAAATCTTGATCCATTTCGAAGATTTCTGATTGCGGCAGCACAATCAAATTCAAAAATTGTAAATTATTCAAAAATTGAAAGAGATGCCGGCGTTTCACAACATCAGGCCTCAAGGCACTTTGAAATTTTAGTCGATACATTGATTGGTTTTTATTTAGAGCCTTTTGCCCATTCACCAAGAAAACGTAAAATTCAGCATAGTAAATTCTATTTTTTTGATACAGGAGTTGTTAGAGCTTTACAAAATCGGGCTGGTGAAATTCTAACTGCATCTAGTTATGAATATGGTGATTTATTTGAAACATTTATTTTAAATGAATTTATAAAACTACGGTCAG
>JAYUQO010000169.1:0-3694 GCA_043756765.1 Bdellovibrio sp.
GCAGTGGCCTCTTGCTTATCGCCGATGAGCTTAGAAATTTTTATTTTTAGATTTTTTCGAAAAAATTGTTTTCCACAGGCTTAAATTCAGATTTGGGTATTGGTTGACTACCGGACAAGAAATCGCTGTAAAAAATATTTAAAGTGAGTTGTCGGAGATACAAAAAAACCCTTGTTTGATCAAGGGTTTAGGTAGAAGAAAAAATTGGTTGCGGGAGCAGGATTTGAACCTACGACCTTCGGGTTATGAGCCCGACGAGCTACCAGACTGCTCCATCCCGCGACATTTGTAAGATCGAATATATATGCCAATGGCAGCGAAAGTCACACCTTATTTTAGAAAATAACTCTCCACCTGTCACATATCCCCCGTAAACAACTGTTATATTAAGCATTTTCTTTATTTTCATGATATATACGGGTGATGAATTCAATTGTGATTTTTATATTTTTCATGCTCAATATTTTTGCTTCTGCGGATACGGTGACCATCTCTGGAATATCATCTGGTGGCTTCATGGCCGTGCAAATGGCAACATTGTACCCTGAACAAATTAGTGGGGTAGGCAGTGTGGCCGGCGGTTTTTATTTTTGTGCTGGGAACTCCTATTTTAATTCACAAAGCTGCATGAAAAATCCAAAAAATGCTAAATTGCCGTCAATAGATGTTGTGCTTAAAAACAGTCAGCAAAAATCTTATTTAAGTTGGCAAAATCAGCGCGCATATATTTATCAGGGCACAGCTGATGCCGTTGTTAACATCGATATGCTAGCGCAATTAGAAAAATACTATGTAGATATTTTAAAATTTGATGTAAGCCATGTTAAAAAAGTTACAGGTACAGGTAATCATAATTTTCCAACAAATAACGATCATCTTATGAGTTGTGATCAATTAAAAAATCCTTACATAGCGGATTGTGATTTCGATTTAGCTGGGGATATGCTGTCATTTCTGATTGGACATCAATTGTCGATTGCCCCCCCTAAAGATGAAAATTTATTTATTGTGGATCAGAATTTAGACCGCAAAAACATTGTAAATGAAACATTGGTCTATACACCCGCTAGCAGTCTAGCTGGCTATGGTTATTTATACGCTTCAGATTTTTGCTTGAGCAATCCTCAGCAGTGCCACTTGCATGTGGCTTTGCATGGCTGTGATATGAATGATTATGTAAGCTTAAGTCTGAAAAAATTTGTTCTTCAATCAGGCTTTTTAAATTATGCCGAAAAAAATCAAATGATGATTTTATTTCCACAAACTAACATCAGTTTATTTAATAATCCCTACAATCCAAAACGCTGTTGGGATTGGTTTGGATCAACTGGTCTACGATACGCAACTCGTGACGGCGTTGAACCTTTGTGGTTACATCAGTTTATTAAGCTTATAAAAACAAATCCGCAAAAAATGATTATTCAAATGCAGAAATAAAAGTTATGTGTAAAGAATTGCGTCTAAAAACAACACTCATAATATCAGTCGTGATCCACATAGGCGCAGTGGTTATAATTTATAAATTAGCCAACCAAATTTCATTTTTAGGACCAATATCCTTCACAAGTATTGATCTAGCGGCCCAAGATGTAAAACCACAGCAAGTAGCAGCACCTAAACCAATCAAAGTAAAAACCCCTGAGATGACAAAAAGTACAACCACAGAAACAAAAAGGGCTAATGAAAATCAAGTGGTGACCACCACTTCAGAATTAGGGTCCGATGAAATTTCTAATCAATCACAAATTTCAAGCCCTGCGAAATTAATTTCCGTTGTCAGAGCCCAAAGAACGCCTGAGGCTAAAAAAGCCAACTATGTGGCCGATGCCAAAGTGCTTATTATCGTAAACCAACAGGGTGTAGTCGACAGTGCAAAGCTTTTAAACAATCTTGAATACGGATTAAATGAAGTCGCATTAGATATCGCGAAGAAATTAAAATTTCGCCCTGCACGCATAGGCTCAAACGCTGTCAGAACCCAAATCGAACTCACAATTAATTTCAAATCATCCAACTAAATCATCTAACTAATTATCTTCGTTCTCGTGAGGCCTGATTTGCCTTTTAGACTTGCGGGTCGGGTGCAGTTCATAATGATGAGCACAATCTTTTGAACAGGTGTCTTTCTTCCATTCTATTCGCACACAGTCTTCGCAAATGAACGAATGCGTATCGCAGCGTTTACAATCCACGGGTGTGTTCCCGGGTTGTCCGCAGTGCGGGCAAAGGACGTATTTTGTTGTCGGTTTTAAATCTTGATCGACTGCTACACGGTGATCAAAAACAAAACATTCACCTTCATAGTTTTTATTTGGTGATTCTTTCAGGTAATTTAATATACCCCCATTTAATTGGTAAACGTTATGATAACCTTTTTCTTTAAGTTCTAGAATTCCTTTTTCACAGCGAATTCCACCAGTACAAAAGATCAAAACTTTTTGATCTTTGGAAATATTTTGATTTTCCATAAACTTTGGAAACTCTGCGAATTTTTCAGTGTTGGGGTTCACTGCTCCCTTAAAAGTTCCAATTTTATATTCGTACCAATTTCTAGTATCAATAATCACGGGGTTTTCTTGTTCGATGGTTTCATTCCATTCAGCGGGGCTTAAGTGATGATTAATTCCATCAGGTGGTACAAGATTAGGAGTTCCCAAAGTTACGATTTCATTTCGAGTTTTGACCACGAACCTTCGAAAAGGGGATTTGTGAGATACAGAATCTTTAAAATTCAGTTCAGATAATTTAAAATTTTTAAGTAAATCAGTTTTAAAATTTTCTAAATCCAATTCTGTTTTCGCCGACACTGTTGAATTAAAACCTTCCGGGGCTAAGACAATTAAACCTTTAACTTTGTGTTGATCTGCGCACTGCTGGAAAAAAGCTTTCGTAATATCTAGGCTTTCAATCGGTATGAACTTATAAAATGTGGTGATAAAATACGCAGAATTGTTCATTTCAGGGGACCCTTTCAGTTGTCAGTCGGTGGCTCCAAACCACCATGAGTTGATAACGGTCAATAATTTAATATTTGCAATTGATAGCTATATAAATGGTTTACTTAAAATGCGTCAATAACTATATTAACCAACTATGTCATCTACTATGTCGATAAATACACCGCTGACCGCAGATCAAAAAGAAATTCTTCGCAGAAGAACTTTTGCAATTATTTCGCATCCTGATGCTGGCAAAACCACTTTGACTGAAAAATTACTTTATCATGGTGGGGTCATTCATGAAACTGGCGAGGTCAAAGGTAAAGCCGGCACAAAATCGGCCACATCTGATTGGATGGAACTTGAAAAACAAAAAGGGATATCGATCACGTCTTCAGTGATGACTTTTGATTTTGATAATTTGCGAATTAATTTATTAGATACCCCAGGACATAAAGATTTCTCTGAAGATACGTACCGTGTTTTGATGGCCGTTGAAAGTGCTGTTATGCTCATCGACGTCGCCAAAGGCGTCGAAGATAGAACCAAGAAACTTTATGATGTTTGCCGTTTAAGAAATATCCCAATTTTTACTTTCGTTAATAAATTAGACCGCGAAGGAAAAGATCCATTAACCCTTATAGACGAAATCGAAAAAACGTTAAATATGCAATGTTACCCAGTCACGTGGCCTTTAGGGGTCGGGCAAAGATTCCGCGGTATTTATAATCGCATCACAAAAAAAGTGATGTTCT
>JAYUQO010000170.1:0-10378 GCA_043756765.1 Bdellovibrio sp.
TTTCTGATTTAGGCACGCCATCAAGTTGGCTTTCGACGTAGGGACCTAAAATTTGAAATTCAATATGAGGCTTAAGTTTTTTAATTTTTTCAGCGGCAGCAATATATTCGTAAAGACCTTTATCTTTTAGTAATCGTGCAATCAAAAGCACTTTGAATTGATCAGTTTCTGGCTCTTGTGGGCTGAATTCTTCAGTATTGATACCTTCACCATTAATGCATAGGGCTTTATTTTCGGTTACTAGTTTTTGCGATAAAAAAAGATTCTGATCGTCTTGGTTAAGAAACCAAACGCGTTGTGGAATACGCAGGCTAATTTTGTAAAGCCATTTGGCTAATTGGTGGATTAATCCTGTATTGATAAATGTGTAACCGAGGCCAGTCACCACAGCTATTGAAGGAATTTTGCATACATAAGATGCAATTGATCCATAAATATTAGGCTTAATTGTAAAGTGAAAAATCAACGATGGTTTTATAGTAAAATAGAACCAAAGTAACTGAAGCAAATAACAAAGATCTGTTAAAGGGTTAAGGCCTTTGGGTGATAGTGTTATTTCAGTGAAGTGAACATTCTTTAATTTTAAAATGGGATGGTCAGCTACATCTTTGGGGGCGACCAAATGAATGATCATATTTCGGTCATGAAAGTGCCTGATGATATCGCCACGAAAGTTAAGTGTCGACTTAAGAGAGTTTGAGCTAAATGCAACTTTCACCATATGGATAGAGACTAACATGAATAAAAATCTCTTCAAGTAATTTGTTGCCTAAGCATCTGAATCTGCTACTCTTTTATCATAAGAATGAGCACTTTGAAACACAGTCCATATATGACTAAATATTATAAGTTTTTAATCATGGTTGTTGATTTTATCACGCTGTTTATTTGCTTCGGTCTTGTTTACTTTCTGCGTTTTGATCAAATTGATCTCACTTTTTTTACAAATATTGAATTATGGGGCAGCAGCGCACTAACGTTGATTAGTTTTTATATTTTTGGATGTTACGAACTTGATTCTGGCGCCACGGTTTTACAAATTGTCCGTAACACAATTGTCGCCTTGATTTTGTCACAGTTGATTATTGTCTTCGCGAATTATTTTTTAGCCTTGAACAGAACCGATTTTTTTGGACGTGGTATTTTAATCGGTGGAGCACTGATTTTCGGTTTTGTCACAGTCATGAAGAGAGTTATCGCCGTTCATTTTTTTAGATCATTGTCGGCTGCTCACAAATGGCTGTTTTTAGTTGATGACGATAAAATGGATGCTTTAGCGAACGATCATCTTTCAAAAAATTTAACAGGTGAAGTTGTTTATCGAAAAACTTCAGATTTTACAACCAATCCAAGCTCTTTTGAAAAACTGATTGAAGAAAAATGGCGAGCTATTGTTTGTGTGACTGATTTTTCTAAAATGAGCACAGATTTAGAAAGCCGATTTGTGTATGCCAAGCTGAGTGGGCACAACATCATGGATTACGCAGGTTTTAGTGAACAGTATTTAGGTAAAGTACCCATTAATTTTTTAAAAGCAGAATGGTTTATTACAGCGCCCCGATTTATTTTATTAAATGATCCAATAGGCCTACGATTAAAAAGAATCGGTGATTTGTTGTTTTCAACTTTACTGATAGTAATCACTTGGCCCGTTATGCTTTTGACAGTGTTTTGTATACGCCTTGAAAGTCGTGGGCCAGCTATTTTTAAACAAGTCAGATCTGGCAAATATAATAAAGACTTTGTTCTTTATAAGTTTAGATCAATGCGTATTGATGCCGAAAAAGACGGAGCTATGTGGTCTGTGCAAAATGATTCGCGCGTCACCAAAGTGGGTCAATTTATTCGGGCTATGCGTCTTGATGAACTACCACAATTAATTAATGTTTTTAAAGGCGAAATGAGTTTTATCGGTCCAAGACCTGAAAGGCCAGTCTTTAACGAGCAACTTGAAAAAATGATTCCACACTATAACTTACGACATTTGGTCAGACCCGGGTTAACGGGCTGGGCACAGGTCAGTTTTCCTTATGGTTCAACAGTTGATGATTCACGTGAAAAATTAAAATTTGATCTTTATTATATTAAACATTATTCAGTGATGCTGGATTTAATTATTTTGATCAAGACAGTTCGTGTCGTTATCAATCGGTTGGGACGGTAATTTTATGATTAAAAAAATTCTTGTCACTGGCGGGGCAGGCTATATTGGCTCACACACAGTACAAAAATTAATTGATGCTGGTTATGAAGTTGTTGTTTTTGACAACTTATCAACGGGTTTTAAAGATTCAATTCCCGACCAATGCACTTTTATTCAAGGTGACACTTTAAATTATACCGATTTATCAAAGGCCATGGCCAACCACAAATTTGAAGCTATTTTACATTTCGCAGCTAAATTAATTGTTCCAGAATCAGTTGCTGAACCGATTTTGTATTATGAAAATAATGTATTTGGAGTGATTAACCTGATCAAGGCCGCTAAAAATCATCACATTCATAAAATTGTTTTTTCATCAACGGCAGCGGTTTACGGTGATTCAAAAACTCTAAATCCTGCAGATGAAAAATCAAAAGTATTACCATTAACACCCTATGGATGGTCAAAGTTGATGTCTGAACAGATTTTATCTGACGCTGAAAAAGCCTATGGGATAAAGTCAGTGTGCTTAAGATATTTCAATGTGGCCGGCGCACAAGTTGACGGTAAAAATGGTCAAAAAACAAAACAAGCGACACATTTATTTAAAGTTGCAGCTGAAGCCGCTTGTGGTTTCAGAGCGAATGTAGATATTTACGGTGATGATTATAAAACAAAAGATGGCACCGGCATTCGTGATTATATTCATGTTGAAGATTTAGCAAATATACATGTCTTAGCTTTAAAACATTTAATATCTGGCGGGTCGTCAGATATATTTAATTGCGGGTATGGGGTTGGTTATTCAGTCATACAAGTGATCGACGCTATAAAAAAAGTTTCAGGTGTAAACTTTAAAGTTGAAGTTAAAGCACGCAGAGTAGGCGACACTTGTCTTTTAGTCGCTGATGCATCTAAAGTTAAAAAAATTCTTCAGTGGAAACCTTTGTTTGCTGATTTAGAATTAATTGCAAAAACCACCTATGATTGGGAAAAAAAGAGGGCTCTGAAATGAATCAGTCGATAAGCCACATTATAGGCCATGATTATTATTTACTAACTGCTTTATCTGTTATTATTGCTTTTGGATTCTCATTTTTTTGTATTCCAGCAATTATTAAAATTGCTGAATTAAAAAACTTATTTGATGAAACAGATTTAATGACTCAAGTTAGAACAACACCCACATTAGGCGGAGTTGCCATTTTCTTTGGATTGATTATTTCTTTTTCTTTTTTCAAAGATTATTTAAATTTAAGTGATGTTAAATATTTAGTTCCTACTTTGATCTTTATTTTCTTTACGGGCATTAAAGACGACATATTAATATTAACGCCGCTTAAAAAATTAATATCACAGTTTATTTGTGCATTTACTGTGGTTATTTTTGGTGGACTAAGAATTAATAGTTTTTATGGTATTTTAGGAATTCAAGAATTGCCAGTTCTATTTTCAATTGTATTTACAATTTTTCTGATTATCGGAATTATTAATTGTTATAATCTCATTGATGGATCAGATGGGCTAGCAGCAAGCTTAGGTTTATTGTCTTCAGTGTCGTACGGTTTGTGGTTTTTACTGACTGAAAATTGGACGCTGTCATTTTTATCTTTTTCCTTAACGGGTAGTTTAATTGGTTTTCTATATTACAATTGGCAGCCAGCAAAAGTTTTTATGGGTGATACTGGGGCTATGTTGATTGGTTTTGTGATTTCAATTCTGGCTATTCAGTTTATAGAGCTGAATAAATTACAAGAAGTTTATCATTTGCAAACAGCAACCACCGGTAAGTATTGGATTTATGCCTCAGCCAGCTTAGCAGTATCTGTGATGGCGATTCCATTATTTGATATGATTCGTGTTTTTGTGATTCGATTGATTGAAAAAAGATCACCATTTAAATCAGATCGAAATCATATTCATCATATTTTAAAAGATTTAGGTTTTAGCCATAAAAAAATAGCGGTGACTTTGTTTATTTGGAGTTTATTTATAATAGTTGTTTGTGTGTATTTAAAAAATATGAAGTCGTCAGTTATGCTGGTGATGGTTTTTTTAATGACTTTTATTCCAACAGTGTATTTAAACCGTAGACGAAGACAAAAAATAGTTAACTGAAAAAACAGTAAAAAAACTAGGGAAAGTAGTGCAGACATGAAAAACACCAAGAATGCTTTAAAGAAAAATAATTTTGTAGATGAGAAATCAAGCTTAAATCTATTTAATTACCTCATTTTAGCTTTTGTGATTATAATGCCACTGTTGTTTTGTAAGTGGAATGATCAGTCTCCGTTTGAAATGATAAAGGCTTATTTTTCTGGTGCGTCGATAGCTGCTTTTTTTGCATATTTTCTTTATAAATTAATTAACCAGTCGACTATTAAAATTAAAATTAATTTTTGGTTTTACGGTCTGATTATTTATTTATTTGTGTATACTTTAAGTTTTGCTTTCTCAAACTTTCATTATGGTTCAATATGGGGAGTTCTTAACTTACCTGCTGGATCGATGATGACAATCTGGGCTTTCGTGGCACTGTCATTGATTGTTATGAACGAATTTGAAAATCGGGTACAAACTGAAAAATTAGCGAAAGCGTTTGTTTTGATGGCCTTTATTATGGCGATTTATGGAATCATACAGCACTTTGGCGGTGATCCGATCAACTGGTGGGCTTACAGCGCAATGAACACCAGAGCTTTATCGACGATGGGGCAGTCAGTAGGTTATGGAACAGTTGTTGGTTGTTGTTTACCACTGTGCTTTGCTTTTTTAATTACAAGTGGGTCACGTAGTCAGTTTATTTTTTGGACTAGCGCATGGTTTTCAATGTGTTTAGGTGTTTTGTATTCAGGTTCACGATTACCAATATTTGGTTTTTATATAACAATGCTGATTTTCTTAATCGTGTTAGGTTTGTTTTATAAAAAAATTCAGTTTATTAGCTATAAAAAAGTTCTTATTGCTATTGTGGTGGCGGTACTTGCCAGCTGTATTTATTATTTCGAACCTGGCAAAAATGCTATGCAAGATAAGCTTGATGCTGTTCAAATTAAAAACGGATATAGTACGCGTTTTATCGTATGGGACACGGCTGTTCAAATTTGGAAAAAATATCCAATACTGGGAACAGGACCTGAAGTTTTTGGTGAAGAATTTAATCATATGCAAACTGTTGAACAAAACTATGCAGAAAGCTGGCGCTTGATTTGGCACAAGGCCCATAACGAATTTGTACATTACTTAGCAACAACGGGAACATTAGGTATTTTAGCCTACCTAAGCTTAATAGTTCTTATGTTTATACCAACGGTCAGTATTCTGCGTCTGCCTGAATGGAATAAATATCATATTTATTCCATAGCTTTACTAGGTGGTTTTGGTTTCTTGCTATTAACGCATATGACAGCGTTTAGCTTTATTCCAACACTGATGATATTTTATATTTTCCCTGCAATGAATTATAAGTTCAACGGACAGGAAAAAGAAATCGAAGTGAATAACCAACTTTCGCAAAGATTGAAATGGATGTTATCGGCTATAGTTATAGTAAGTTCATTCTTAGTTATTCATAAAATTTATTCAGTTTGGAAAGCCGATGTACTTTACAACGATTCCCGTAGGCTATTAGTCGGTGCTGGAAACGTTGATGGCGCAAAAGAATTACTTGATCAAGCTCAGAAAAATAATCCTGAGAATGCTGAATACTGGTGTTTTAGATCTGACATTTATTATAATTTACTTGTTCGTAGCTTTAGAACTCAAACTGATGCAGCAGTGCCATTACGTCGCGAATACTTTAAAGAAGTTGTTTCATCGTCTGACAAATGTCTAAGCTTAGATGATCGTAAATCTGACTTATGGCGCGCGCGCGGTACATTATTTATGTCGCTTTCACAAATTGATCCGAAAGCTATAGAGGTCAGTCTTCAAGCTTACAAAAAAGCTGTCGAAGTTTATCCGAATAATCCATTTACACAGCTGAATTTGGCGAGTGTCTATCGCCGAATGAACCGTGTTGATTTAGCGATTGAATCACTTCGTAAAGCTTTAAGTCTTCGCAACGATATGGTTCCTGCTTTTGCTGAATTAATGGTTATTTACTATTCTCAGAAAAATTCAGACGCGATTAAATCATTAGTTGAAGAAATTAAAGCTTTAAATATGAAAACCAATGAATCAGAATTTTATCCGGATTTAAAAGGTCTAGCTAAGATTGCTCAAGATAATCAAGATCCAACAACGGCACAAATTTTATCACAACTCTAAAATTGGAATAAGTATGAAAGAAAATGAAATTAGACCCGCTGAGTACTTTCAAGAGTATCTAAGACTTAGTGAGGCTGACGGTCAAAAATTAGATCATAATAAATTTACGAACATTAACTGTGTAGCTTGTGGATCAGATATTGCAAAGAAAATAATTCACAAAAAAAACTACACCTATGATCAATGTGTGGATTGTAAGTCTGTATACTGTAATCCAAGACCAAATGAAGCTCAACTTTATGATTTATACTCAGAAAGTCCCTCTTCAATCTATTGGACTGAAGTTTTTTTTCCTAAAGTGAAAGAGGTCCGACGGAATAAAATTTTTAAGCCACGTGCTCAAAGAATTCTTGATATTATTAATTCTAATCAATTAATTGTAAAAAAAGTTTGTGAAGTAGGCGCAGGACACGGGCTTTTGCTGAGCGAACTTAAGAATATCAAAAATGACATTGAAACTTACGCGATTGAGCCAGACAAAAGATCGGCAGCATTATGTGAACTATCGGGTATTAAAACACTGATAACCACATCGGAAAAAGCTGATGTATGGCATTCAAATTTTGATCTAGTCATCTGTTCAGAAGTTATTGAACATGTTCACTCGGTCGAAAGTTTTGTAAAATCTATTTATCAGTTAATCAAAACTGACGGCAGTTGCCTATTAACAGGGTTAGGTTATGAAGGTTTTGATATATTAACTCTTCAAGAAAAGTCTAATTCTTTATCCCCCCCGCATCATTTAAACTTTCTTAGTATCAAAGGTATTGAAAAATTATTCAAAAAAGTTGGTTTTTCAAAAGTTATTATCACAACACCTGGGCAGTTAGATCTTGATATTGTTTTAAATGCTGGAATAGACAATGAGTTTTTAAGAGTATTATCGGACAGAGGAGAGGAAGCTAAAAAAGATTTTCAGAGCTTTTTAGTCAAACACAATTTAAGTTCACATGTATGGATTTTTGCAACAAAATAGGATATTTTTTTGTGATGTAAATTTTATTAGTAATTAATTACTGTTTGAATGCTGTTGCCAAAAAAATAAGAAAATCGTGAAATAATCTTATGATAGATAACTATTTTTCTTTGAATTTTTCGGATTCTAGTTAAATAAGTTTGCGCGTCACTGAATAAATTACTATCTGATTTATAATTCTTTTTAAGTAAAGCCACTGACGCCGCTATTAAGTCAAATCGGCGATAAAGACCTAATATAGCTAAATAGATTCTAAATTTATCTTCTGTTATTTGGCCTTGAAACAACAAATGACAAAGAGTTTCAGGGGTTTTAAGAAATAAAGCATCAGCAAAAATACTTTGTCCGAAACTTGTAAACTGAGTTCGTTCCCACTTATTTATGTTTGCGAAATCGATAAATTCAAAACCCTGTTCAGCTAAATGTTTGCAGACGTCTCCAAACAAAGGCTGGTCTTTGTAGATCTGTAAGAATTCAACTTCTGTTTCGATACCCATAACTTGTTTTAACAAGTCGTTTGCACCTTTCAGCGCAGATAATTCAGCACCTTGAATATCTATTTTCAAAAAATCAGCATTTTCGATCTTGAAAGAATCAAGTGGACTTGCATCTAATTCAACTTGTGAAACCACCGACATGCGATCTGAATCAGCGTAGCGATCAATAATGCTCGAATTCGGCGTGTAGACCGAAGACGTCATAGGCATTTTGCAAAGATTGATTTTAATTTTCTGATGAGTTTCCCAAATAGCTTTATTGAATATCGTAAAGTTATGACAGTTGTGCTTGTCTTTAAGCTCATTGTAGCTGCGTAAATCGGGCTCAAAACCATAATAGTTTAATAATGGTGATATTTGGCGCCAGCGGGGTTCAATATCACCAGCGGCACCTATATCGACTAAAGAAATATGATTATCTTTAATGATTGATAATATTAAACTGTGCGTATTTTTTGAGTGATATTTTTTTATATAACGACCGAAAGATTTTAATTGATTTATTAGAGCTGAAGTCATCTTTTGTGTTACCTCTTTAGATTTTGAGTGATGCTAGCATAGGACATAAAAATGGCAAATTTAAGTTAGTTTACAGGCTAGACATGACACTACGCATTCCGTTAGATTAAGAATACATGTTTATAAAAACAATTCGCTTTCTCAGTTTAGAAGCCGTTATTCATATTTTAACTTTATGCGGATTGGTCACTTCGTTTTATGTGGCAATTGAACCAAGTCCTACGGATATATTCTGGCTTATAGCTATAATCTTGGTTGGTGTTCATTTTTTATTTAATCCCAGTCGGCAGCAATTCTGGGTTTTTTTTAATAATTCCAAATTTGTACTAACAGGGTTTTTGCTGATATTTTTAAGCTTTTTAGTTGGTGTCTTAACCAGTACGAATAAATTTGGTGGAATAATCACGATGTATTGTTTGAGTCTTTATTTTTTAGGAACAAGTTTAGCTGCTGCAAACAAAAAAACAGTTCTAAAATGTTTTGATGCTTTAGGTGCGTTATTGTTTTCATCAGCCTTGTTGTCTGTTATATCATTGTATTTTTATCCTATTTCAAACTCGTTACACTTATTCGGTACTGCAGGGCGGATAAACGCTGGCTTTAAAGACCCTAATGTTTATGGACCATTTGCTTTGGCTTTTGCCATTTATTTTTTTGACCGGATCAAAACTAAAAATTTATTTCCGATTCATTTCTTAACTTTTACTTTAGTTATTCTTTCAAGTTCCAGATCAGTTTACATTTCGGCTTTGTTGTTATCTGTGTGGTTTATGATGAGGTCAGGATTCAAAAAATCACTTATGTTTATTTTTATTATGAGTGTATCTATGTTCATGGCAAAAACTTTTCAAGTGAATGTGCCAGAAGCTGACACACGCGAAAATATTTCTACAAGAATGAATTACAAGCGTTATGACAACGATCGAATTCAAAATTGGAAAATAGCATTGTCTGGATTTAGTGAATTTAGTGTTAATCAAAAACTTTTTGGTGATGGACCAGGTTGGTTTAAAAGAAATAGCTTTCAAGAGGCACACCAGTTTATTTTACAAACAATTATGCAGTACGGAATAGTTGGTTTAACAGGACTTTTGGTGATTATTTTTGCGACTTTAAAGACTATTCGTTGGAATTTTTTAAAATCGAATGAAGAAATCACAAGTTTATTGGTATCGTACATCTTGATTACTTTAGCCTGTGGTCTATTCATTGATACATTACATTGGCGGCATTTTTGGTTGTTTCTAGGGCTTTTGGCTGGACTGAATAGAAATCGGATTAAGCAAGAAAATCAAGATACAACTACCCAATAAAGGTTTAGTACTTTATAATTATTGAAAATTTAACCCCACTTTTAAGGAATCGTACGGCCTATGAAAGTTATTGAACATATCCATCGTGCAAGTGGCAAAGAGCCACTCTTTAGTTTTGAAATAGTTCCTCCACCCCGTGGCAGATCTGCTCAAGAAATAGTCGATGTCGTTGAAAAATTAGCAGTTTTAAATCCCCCGTGGATTGATGTGACCTCACATTCGTCAACGACCTATTATCAGGAAAAATTAGACGGAACGATTCAAAAGCGTACTCTCAGAAAACGCCCTGGGATGATGGGAATATGTGGGATTATTCAAAATCGTTTTAAAATAGATACTGTGGCCCATATTTTATGTATGGGTTTTTCTAAAGAAGAAACTGAAGATGCTTTAATTGAACTTAATTTTTTAGGTATTGAAAATGTTTTGGCTTTACGCGGGGACCGCCCTAATTTTGTAAAGCCTACAAGAGTCGATCGTACTAATAACGCCACAGCCGCTGATCTTGTGGCTCAAGTTAAAAAATTAAATGAAGGTCAGTTTTTAGATGAACTAGACAGCACAGCGAATATGAATTTTTGTGTAGGTGTAGCGGGATACCCAGAAAAACATTTTGAAGCTGCGAGTTTGAAACTAGATGTTCAAAATTTAAAGAAAAAAG
>JAYUQO010000171.1:0-3687 GCA_043756765.1 Bdellovibrio sp.
ATTTATCAAACGCAAAATTATCAGGATGCTGAATTAGAACCAAAAGCTTTTTCAAAACAAATTCTTTTTAATTGTATTCCACAAATTGGATCATTCGCTGATGATGGTTTTTCATCTGAAGAAACTAAGATCATGAACGAATCTGTTAAAATTTTAGAAAATCCAAATTTAAAAGTATCAGCATTCACAGTTCGCATCCCGGCATTGAATTCTCATTCAGAAGCGGTATGGGTCACTTTAGACAAACAAGCTACGCTATTAGAGGTCATCAATGCCTTTGAACAAGCAGAGGGCTTAGTTTTTATGCAAAAAGATTTCCCCACTCCGTTAGAAGTTTCTGGTGAAGAACCGGTTTACATCGGTAGACTTCATCAGGACAAACACAATCCAAAACGGTGGTTGATGTGGGTCGTTTCCGATAATTTAAAAAAAGGTGCAGCATTAAATGGTCTTCAGATCGCACAGAGACTATTTTCGTAAAAAATCGTTCAAATAAGTTCTTTTTTTGACAACCAGTTTTGACAAGCCTACTTGGCTATGTTGCACTAATTGTGTGAAATATATTTTATTCGTATTTTCAGCCTTGATTTTTTCTAATTTAGCCCACGCGGGTTTTCGAATCGAAGGCGTCACTGGCGTTAGTTACAGTGATTTAAGCACTGCAGCCAGTGCAACAACAGTCACTGCTGTTTACGGTGGTATCGCTGGGGCTTGTAGTTCGCCCTCTTCATCAAGCACTTGTGATTCTTGTAATTCAGTCTCAACACCAGCTGTTGCTTGTAATCCAGCAAGTGTTAACTCTACTTTGCGAATCGGATTCAGAATTGTCGTTGACCAAGCAATCACTTCGGGGGTGGCTTATGAAGTTGGAACTGGAACGACAGCTAGCGATGAATTTACAGATGGAACAATGCCTGCTTTAAACAGCGGTGATACATTAGATCTATCAACTACATTAACATGGAGTCATCTGTGTAATGTTGATGTTAATTTCGATCCTTCTTGTAATCCGACTGCGGCATCAGGGACAATCACTAATTTTGCCGAATCAGCTCGTAAAATATTTCTGAGTATAGACACAAATAACAATACTGTTATCGATGCAGATGAAATCAGATCTGTTACAGTTTCTTTAAATCACATCGACACATCAGGATCGTCTTTACAAAATTACTGTACACCAACTGGAGATTCTTCACTAAATGGTATTTGTGGATATACAGTTCGTCCAGGTGACCAAAAAGTTAAAATTGATATTTTTCCATCGGCAGCTACGCCAACAAATAATACAGGTGGCCCTGCATGGCACGGCATAGGTGTTTTTTATAAAGCTCTTAGTAATTTGGCTGATGATGCAGGCGACGTTTCAAATTCATCAAGTCCTGCAATCATTAGAACTTTTAATTCTTCATTTGATTTAAATAATGATATTATCGACGGGCTTCAGAACGGAACCAGATATTGTTTTGCGATGGGTAATGTGAATAAAGCCCAAAATATTTTTCTATTCAGTTTAACGGGTAGTGCTGCAGCAGATGTTTGTGCTGTCCCGTCAGAAGTTGTCGGTCTGTTAGATGATAAAAGTTGTTTTATTTCAACAGCAGCATTTGGGTCTGACATGGCAACTGAAGTTCAAATTTTTAGAAATTTCAGAGACCACTTTTTACTTCAATCTGATTTAGGCAGATTTTTTGTAAAAACATACTATAAATACAGCCCGCCTTTAGCGAACATAATTGCTGAATCAGAAATTTTAAAATTTATTGCCAGACTATTTTTGTATCCCCTGTATTTCTTTTCATTGATTAGTTTAAAATGGGGTTTGTTAGAATCATTATTTATTTTAGTCGGACTAGTGATTGTAGTTTCTCGATTCAAAAAAATAATTTTCTCTAAAAAAATAAACTTTGTCTGGATATTTTTGGTTTTCGGGTTTTATTCTCATGATTCGTCAGCGCAACTTCGTGAAACGAAAAAAACAAAACATGTTGGTGCAGCTGAAGGTTTAACCCGCATTGATAAAGATGGAAACTATATTTACAAAACAGATGTTTCAAACACACGCGAAACAAGTCATTTTAAAATCGGCGGAGCAGGGCACCCTGAAATTACAACCGATATTACAAGTCCTGATGGTTCACAGGTTGAATCAGTCACTTTTGATGATGTGTATCCTGATGCTTCAGCTTTGGCTTTTGAATATAGTTATGAATATTTCATGATCAAACACGGCGGAAAAATCGGCGGACATCTCAGTGTTGGCCTACAAGTGGCGCAAGGTAAAGGTCGTTTAGTGAACGATCCTTCGCAAGAATCGTTTGAGTCTTTTACTTTTTTAACAATGCCAATCAACTTAGGTTTAGTTTATCGATTTGAATACACGGACAGACAGATCCTTGTTCCTTATGTTGTCGGCGGAGGATCAGTAATGGTTCTTGCGGAAAAACGCGAAGACCGATCAAAAATAAATGCGATTGGTGGATTTGGTTTTTTTGCAGCCGGCGGTGGTTTGTTAAATCTGACTGCTTTTGATCGTGATATGGCCTCAGACTTAGCAGCAGAATATGATATTAAAAACTTATGGTTATCTGCCGAATTTAAATACTTGAATGTGACTAACGATGCTTTCATTTACGATAGCGGCTATGTGCAAGCCGGTTTTGGTTTTGACTTTTAGTTTCATCATCGACTAAGTTCACTTTCACATGCCACGAATAAAATTTACAGTAAGCTATGACGGAACAGATTTTTGCGGTTGGCAACGGCAGAACCAAGATCATAAGCCCAGCGTTGCACAAACTTTGCAGACGGCTTTAGAAAAAATTTTTCAACATCCGATCAAGATATTTGCCTCTGGCCGCACCGATGCTGGTGTGCACGCACTTAATCAAGTTTGCCATTTCGATACTGTAAAGGACGAAAAACAATTAATTGGTTGGGATTTAGCTTGGGCTTTGCGTTCAAAATTACCAGATACGATTGTGGTAAAAAAAGCTTGGCTTGCGTCTGAAGATTTTCACGCGACGATCTCAGCCGATCGAAAAACCTACCGGTATTTGGTCTATAATTCTCAGCAACCCAGCGCATTATTATCTCGGTTTACAGGGTGGATGCGACAACCTATGGATCTGGATTATCTCAATAAATGCAGTCAGTTTATATTGGGAGAGCATGATTTTAAAAGTTTTCAATCGGTGGGCACTGATGTGCCTCACACCGTAAGAACCATTTATAGGGCAGAATGGGCGTGGAAAAAACCACATATTGCACAATTTACAATCACAGGATCAGGTTTTTTAAAGCAAATGGTTAGAAATATAGTTGGAACTCAATTGTTAGCTCATAGAAAAGGCTGGAAGCCCGAACAAATCGATCAAATTTTGAAGGCCTTAGATCGGCAAATTGCTGGGCCACCAGCAGAACCACAGGGTCTTTACTTAATGAAGGTTTATTATCCTCAAGACCTTGACAATAAGTGCCGCGAACTTTAAAACACTCATTCAATCTTTGGAGAAATTATGAAAACTTGGAATGCAAAAACTGACGAAGCAGACAGACAATGGTTTGTTGTAGATGCTGCTGGTTTACGACTTGGTCGTCTAGCAACACACGTTGCGAACATCTTACGTGGTAAGAATGTTCCGACTTTCACACCGAACGCTGATGTTGGTGGTTTTGTTGTTGTTA
>JAYUQO010000172.1:0-3671 GCA_043756765.1 Bdellovibrio sp.
TGTAAACTGATTGGCCTTTGATTGGTTTTAATGCTGTCTCATGAGCAAAGCCTAATGCGGCGGCTGTTGATCCGTATTCGTTGCCATGGTGAGTTCCCACAACTAAAGAAGCAACAGATCCGCTACCAATTTTTAAAGCTTTAATGGGCTGGCCTTGATCGTTGGTACCGATTGTAATCATCTGCACTTGGTCACTATTAAGGGAGACAATTTCATTCATTTTTTGAAGAACGTTTTCGTAATTTGTTGCACTAGGTGCCTGCATTAAAAATAAACTAAGAATTCCCTCTAACATATAAACCTCTTTAGTTGTTGGTTAGTTTATTTACTGTCACCTGAGAACTATGCTTTGTGAAGAGATTTTTAATCGATAAGCCTTGAAAATGTGAAATTTCTGTTTTGGGGTAGTAGTGTTTTAGAATATCCATGTAATTAAGGCCCTTTTTCGCAAGATGTAAACTTCCCCATTGACACAATCCGACACCGTGACCGTAACCTTGACCGGTTAAAACGAACTGATCTTTATCAATTTCAATAGCGTTCGGTGAGTTTCGTATTAATCCGTAACCGAACCATTCTCGCATTTTTTGTAAAGAGACGTTTTTAAAACTGACAAACTTTCCTTTGTACGTATCAGAATCTTGATCTTCTTCTAATGTCATATTTTTTTCTAACAAAGTTTTTTTAAAGTCTTCGATATTTAATTTATAACTCCACTGATTTTTTTGACGTTGCCCGCACCACTCATCTTTGGTTGTGCCTGTGTCGATCGCACCTGGCCAAATTTTTGGTGCCGGGATCGTCTGCCCGCCGCAGTCTGCGTGGTAAAATGCTTTTACTAAGTTGTTTGTTTGTGGATGAGTTAACACTACGCCTTCAGTGGATTTAACAACATCGTAAGCTTTTTGTGACGATGTCCAAGAAAACACTTGATCCATTTGATCTGAATCCATATGAAAATCTTTTTTTTGTCTTTCTAAAATTTTTGTTAAAGCGTAAGATCTGGCAATAACAGCTTGGGCTTTTAGCGCCTCAATCGGCCATTCCAAAGGCATCTCTTTTGAAACAACTCCCGCCAAATAATCTGTGAATGGCACATATTCAATGAGGTCATATTTTAGATCAGTTTTTGTTGTGTCTAATTTTGTAAGAATTTTGAAAAGATGTTTTTGCTGATTAGTTAAAATTGGTTTTTCATCCAAATTTTTTCGCACTCTGATTTTGACATAACCAAATGGATACAGCGTTTGTTGGATCATTAGTTTTTGCGAATCGATTTGAACTGTATGTTGAATTTTATATTGAATTTTATTTGATTTTAAGTTTGTAGAAAAAACATTTTGAACAAAGACCATCATTAGTAACCCAAGAAGTAATCGCATAGATTTATTTCAAATGAACTTACGACATTGGACTAGGAAAATATGACCCAGTCCGTAAAGTATAGTCTGAGGTCTAGCCGTTTACAGGGCTATTTCTGTGAAAATTTAAGCATTGTCCGTTGTAATGCTTCCCAAGCTGTTTTTTTAAACTCAGGCTGCTTCAGCAGAACCCGCGGAGAATAAGTTTCATTGTTCTGATTAGCTTGGGGTTGATCTAACAGATAGACACTGATTTGATCAGTATTTTTATTCATTTCTGCTTTGAAACTTTGAATAACGTAATCGCTTTTAGAAAGCTGCTGGGAATTTTGCATTGCCGTAATCATTTTGCTAAATAATTCTTTTTCAGATTCAGAATAGGTTTCTAAATCTTGCACATAAATATGCAGCTGCTGTGATTCAGTAGGCTGAGTCAACACAGTTTTTAAACCTAAAACATTTTTTAAATAATAAAGATAACGTTCCATGTTTGATCCACACCTTATTCTTACTACGGGTATCCTCTGTTTATCGGCTTTCAGTCAATGAAATTAACTCCACAATATCTCCCATTCGCCTGCCGACAAACCTCGCAATCGGTCTTTTTTATACGCGATTTCACCTAAGGCTTCTTTTTCGTTCAACTGAATGTAGTTTCTTACATTTTTATAATCAGTTCGTCCACGCACAACCCTTGTAAATGGTCTATACATCCACAGCTTAAGCTTTTTTTTCAAGGTGTTGTTTTCCTTTTTTGGGGTATCGGTCACACTTTTTAAATGTAGCCGCGAACTGTTGCCAAATCGGTCATCAACCACAAATCTTAGCTTGTCTGTTTTTTCAAATTGTTGGGCGATTTGACCTGAAGCCACGCGAAAAAAATGATGAAAGAAGCTTCTGCGAGTAGTTCTGACCATACAATGAATGTGATCTCCTTGAACGGAAATCTGTTCGATTTTCACGAAAAATCGATCTGCATATTTTTGAATAATCTGACGGCTTAGTTGAAAATTTTGATGAGTTCTAAAGCTTTGTGTTTTTAAAACAATTCGATTTATTTTGAAAACGACATGAAGAGATTCTTTACAGGATAAAGGACGCTGGCCTCTGCCATGACGTTTTTTTCGAAGAGATCCGCCATGTCTTAAAGTCTGCTTGTTAGATGCTAGTTGAAACTGAGTCTGAATGCTTTTAAGACTTGGCACTTGCGAGTTTTTGTTTTTGTGCTTTTTCACAGACGATACCCCCATAAAGTGATGTTAGGGGAAAGTGCAAAACGAAGACTATGACGAGGACCGATAAAAACAGATTAGGAGAACGTTGCGAAATAGATTGGTTCGAGATTCGGATTATAGAGATTCGATCACATATGTTTAGATCATAGAGATTCCGTCATTGATGTTCAGATCATTGACAGATCTTTGGCGTTCGGATCATTAATTCGGATCGTAAAAGCTTAGACAAATTTAATTTGTTATATCTTCTTCATTAGGGTCAGTATTGAGATGAATCAAAATGCGTTCTGCCAAAACACGATTGAAAGTTTTTAAACTCGCGATGTCTTCGATGTCGGCTTCGCGAATGGCTTCGATAGTTTGAAATTTTTTAAGTAAAGCTAGTTTTCTTTTTTCACCAAGACCTGAAATTTCGTCTAATTCACTAGCCAGAGATCTTTCCTCACGGCGTTTACGATGAAAGGTAATTGCAAATCTATGGGCCTCGTCACGAAGGCCAGTTAAAATATGCAATGCTTCTGAATTAGTTTTAAAAGTCACAGGATTAGACCGACCCGGTAAATAAAATCGTTCTTCTGTTGTAGTAACCGATTCAGCTTGAAAATCGGCTTGTGTGCGGGCTTTTGCAAGGCCGACTACAGGGATATTTGTCTTACCGATTTCTTGTAAAATTTTAATAGCTTGAGTTAACTGCCCTTTACCACCATCGACAACAATCAAATCAGGTTCATCGTATTCTGTGTGTTTAAACCTACGGGATAAAACTTCGTACATCGATTTAAAATCATCAATGCCATCAACGGTTTTAATAATGTATCTACGGTAATGATCTTTACTAGGGCGCCCATCTTCAAAGACCACTTGGCTTGCGACAGTTTCTGTTCCTTGAAAATGAGAAATATCATAACATTCAATTCGGTGCGGTATTTTTGACAGATGTAATTTTGTTTTAATTTCAGCAAGACCTTGTTGTTTCACTTCTTCTTTGGACATCATTTTTTCAAAATGTGATTTTGCATTATCTGATGACATATCTAAAAGTTTTTGTGTTTTTGGATCTGTCGGATACCTAACG
>JAYUQO010000173.1:0-10285 GCA_043756765.1 Bdellovibrio sp.
AAAAACTATACTTAAAAATACACGCGGATTTTCTTTAGGTGAAATCATGATCGTTCTTGTGATCATCGGCGGCATTATGGCCATCATTCTTCCTAAAATTGCGGATGGACAAAGTCGTTCACAAGTGAACAATACAAAACTAAAAATGACCGAAATCACAACTAAAATTAATGAATATTATTCGGAGTGTGGCAAATATCCAAACGCACTTAATTTTATTGTTGAAGACAGTTCTGATTGTAAAAACTGGGCCAGCAATCCTAAGTTAAAACATCTTTTAAAAGATGCTTGGGGAACTGAATTTGATTATGCTCCGGCAGGTAACGGTTATAATTTAAGATCTATCGGCGCCGATAAAAAAGATGGCGGATCAAGTTTTGCTAAAGATCTTATTTCAGACGAATCTGTCGGCAGCGAAGAATAATTATTATAAAATCAGCATTGCAGTTACATTTACGTTCGCATTCTGGTTTCAGTCTTATTGAAATGACGATTGTGATTATGATTATCGGCGGAATTTTAAGCCTAGCTCTACCCCGCATGGGTTTAAAAAAAATGGATAACCGAACAGTTTTTCGAAATATTGTGATCACTGTTAAAGAAATCAGAAATCGCGCCAGACTTTATAATACTTCCTACCGCATCGCTTTTAAAATTGATGAACAAGGCGGAAACTACTGGGTCGAAAAGTCTTCATCACCCACCCTGCTCGATAAAAACTTTCTTGAAAAAGAACGTGAGCAAAAAGAACGCGACGAAAAAGGTGTTGTTAACGATGAAAAAAATCAAGTTTCATCGCCATTTCAGACCGACACCAGTTATTCCAAAGGCAACGTTGAACTACCCAATGGTTATCATGTTAAATCCTTAGAAAGTGGCCCCCAAGATGCGATCTTCACAGAGGGCGTTGCGTATATTCACATTTTTCCTCAGGGTTTGGTTGAACCTATTGCGCTGCAAATCGTTGATCCTAAAAAAAACATCTGGACGCTTGTCTTTAATTCAATCACGGGTCAAGCTGATATCATAGACGGCGCAAAATCTTTAAAAGATCTTAACCGTTAATTTAAAGAGCGTGGCAAAGAATGAAAAGACTTAAAGCTCGTAAAGCTTTCACATTAATTGAAGTTGTGCTTGCCATGATGGTCATGGCTTCAGGCTTATTTATTTTGGCCAATTCTTGGGCCGGCACTTATGGTCGGCTTAAAAAAACTCAGATTCAAGTTCAATTAGCTTCGCTATTAGAAAGAAAAATTGTTGAAATCGAACGCGAATACCGCGGTAAACCGATCGACACCATCCCCGAAGAAAAAACAGATGCTTTTGGCAGTGAACTTCCAGGTTATTCATGGAAAATGACATCGCAAGAAATTAATATTCCTGATCTAAGCCCTTTATTTGGTGCGGCTGGTGAAGGTGAAAATATTGATTTGGTCTCGATCATGAAAATTTTTACTGAACATCTTAATAAATCTATTCGCGAAATTAAAGTTGAAGTGATCTACGCTGATCAAAAAAAACCGATTACTGTTGATGTGGTTTTTTACATGGTTGATTTTGACAAACCACTTCCACTGCCTGGCGCTGGTGGTTAGACTATGAACACTCTGACGAAGAAAAAAGGGTTTACACTCATCGAAGTCATTTTAGCGATCACTATTTTATCAACTTTATCAGTGTTGATTGCAACTTCATTAAGTCGTGCGTTGAAAGCTAAAAGAAAAATACAAGCTGAAGTCGAAGACGTTTCTTCTTTGCGCGACGCTGTTAAGGTTATTCGTGCTGATGTTTACCAAGCTTACAACCATTACGATTTCGAAAAAGAAATATTTGATGTAGCCACAAAACCAGCGGCGCCGACCACAGCCGTGGCAGGTGGAATACCCGCCCAAGCACCGGAAAGAAAAACTCCTCGTATTGATCCAGCAACTCATTTTTCTGGTGAAGCTGAAAAACTTGGTTTTGTGACTTTAAACAATGGCCGTTTTTTAGCCAATGAAATTCAAGCGGACTTTATCGAAGTTGGCTACGCGCTAAAACCCTGCCGTAATTTAACAAAAGAAACATCAAGCCAGTGTCTTTATCGTCGCGTGCAAAAATTAACGGACGACGATGTGACTGAAGGTGGCACTGAATCCGTGCTTCTAGAAAATGTAAAACAATTTAAATTGCGCTACATCGGTGAAGGTAAAAAAGAATGGGTCGATAGTTGGAAAACTATTGGCGGACAAGATGATTCTACCAAAAATATTTTTCCTGACGCTGTTGAAGTGACTTTGTTGATTGAACGTGAACTAGATACAAAAAAGCGGGAGTATTCTTTAGATTACGTGATTCCATTGCATTTTCCAAATAACGTAAAAGCAAAAACCAATTCAACAACGACCACCAAATAAGGAATATATGAAACTAAAAATATTTTTATATAATCCTCTCTCACAAAAAAAGAAAAAAACAAATCGTGGCGTGGCTTTGCTGCTGGCTATGACAACTTTATTGCTGATGGTTTTTGTGGCTACTGAGGTCTCGAAAGATTCAACTATTGAATATGTTGTAAATTCTCAAGAAATAAATCGCATTAAAGCTTTTTATGCAGCCAGAAACAGTTTAGAAATCGCATTATTCAGAATTAAAGTTTATCAGCAAGTGGCGAATGCCAATCTTCCGCCTAGTTTTGCTTCGCAAATTAATCAAATCTGGAGCTTTCCATTCGCATGGCCTTTGCCGCTAGCTAGTGATGCTACGATCATTGATAAAGACGGTGTGGAAAAAACGACCAAAGAAGCTTTGTTTCAAGGGTCATATTCACATAGCATTTCTGATGAAGGTTCAAAAATTGATATCAATGATTTAGGTTCCCCATCTAAAACCTTGCGTGAAGTTACAAAAAAACAACTCTTAAATATTTTTGAAAGTAAAATTGAAAATGATGATTCATTTAAAGATGCTTATCAAAATTTTAATTTTACCGAATTAGTGAATCGCATAGCTGATTGGATGAGTGATAAAACTGAATCTGATAACGGGGGCGATAAAAAATCAGCTTTTTCTGAACTGGGTGATAAGTATCCGCCCAACAGAGGTTTTCGCACAATCGATGAATTAAGATTAATTCCTGGCATGACGGAAGAGTTTTTTACTTTGTTATCACCACAAGTTACTATTTACGGATCAAAAGCCATTAATCCAAATACCGCCAGCGAATCTGTTTTAAAATCGTTAGATATTGGTTTAACAGCTGATTCTGTTAAAGAAGCTCTTGATCGCAGAGACGATCCCGAAAAAGGTGGACCCTTTGTTGGTTCTTCATCGCAAGAGTGTCGAAACGATTTTAAAGGTTTTGTCGAAAGCAAAGGCGCAAGACTGAACCCTGAATTTGAAAAAATTCCTTTTATTTGTGACAAAGTAATCAATTTTAAAATCGAAGCTACCGGTCGAACTGGTAGCGGGCCTGGTGCTGTTCAGAAAAAAATATTAGCTTACGTGATTGATACACAAAAAGCTGGGGCCGCGATCAAAGGTTATCTTGATCAGGAAAAAAAAGAAGCCGATGAAGCCGCTGGTATTACACAACAACAGCCACCACCACCGCCAACTGGACCTTCGGCCAATGCTCCGGCTAAAGTTACACTACCCAAAGGTCGCCCACGTATCGTATACTGGTCAGAGTTCTAGTGATGTAAACAGTATAAGGGGCAGCATGCGAGCACTGGGTATTGATTTCGGCGAAGATTCAATAAAAATTGTCGAATTAAATCAAACTAAAAAAAATATTTATGTCTCTGCTGTTTATGAAAAAAAATTATCTGCAGAAGTTTCAGAACACGATCGTGAAATTGAAGCGATTGAATATGTTCGTCAAACTTTAAGTCGAATTGACACAAATAACGTTCGTATTGTCACATCTTTAAAACAAGACAAAGTCACTGTTCGTAAAAAACAATTCCCATTTGCTGACAGATCTAAAATTTTAAAAAGCCTTTCTTTTGAAATGGAAGAAGATATTCCTTTTGATCCTGATCTTTGTTTGTTTGATGCAAAAACAATTCTTTATGAAGGTTTTTCAGCACACGTTCTTGCTGTTGCTGCACCAAAATCACATATTGAAAAATCATTAAGCCTTGCTAAAGATTTTGGAATCGAACCTTACACGTTAACTGTTGATGGTTTGGCTTTTACAAATTTAGTTGAAGACCTTGATGGAATTGTCCCAACTTACCCAGCTGATACAGGCCCATTGGCATCTCAAACAGGTGACACAGGCAATATTGAGAATCAAACTCCTGCATTGCAAACTGCACTGCAAATCACATTGAACATTGGTCATAAAAGAACTTTACTGTGTGCCCAGATTGATCATCGTGTTGTCTCAGTTAGAAGTCTTATGTGGGGTGCGGATCTGATTATTCAAGAAATTGTTCGTAAATACCAAGTTCCTTATGTTGAGGCGCAAAGAATTTTACAAACTCAAGCTAGTCTTCTATTAGTTAAAACGGGTCAAGACTACGATACGTCGAATTTAGCATCAACAATTGAAAAACCACTTCGCGAATTTATTCGTGATCTACAAATGTCATTTTTAGAAATCAAAAGTGAATTTTTAGGTGAAATTCAATCAGTTCAACTTTCTGGTGGTTTATCACTACTTCCAAATATTGGTGCGTTCTTAACGCAAAATTTAGAAGTTTCGTGTAACACAGTTTCGCTAGTAGACCGCTACTTAGATCCAAATAAAACAGCAACTTTTGAAATTCCAATAGAATCTATTCAAACACGTTTTGCTTCAGCGATTGGTATTGCGCTTGAAGCTTTCAAAAAACCTCGTAATCCTGCCTTACAATTCATGAAGGGCGAATTCGCTGCAGATAATAATAAATTTAATCTTTTTTGGCAAAACTGGGGACCTGTCTTACAAGTCGCTGCTGCAGGACTTATTGTTTTTTTCGCCTGGGGGTCGCTGCGTGAAACATTTTCGACAGACTTAGCTACTAAGGGTGAAGAGGCTTTAAAACAGCAAGCGAAAAGTGTTGCCAGGCTTCCGAATCGTCAAGCCAACGAACGTGGGGTTAAAAAATATATCACTGATAACAAAAAGAAAGCCCAAGAATTTAAAAGTCTATCTAAAGTGGCTTTGCTGAATTCTCCGCTAGATATTTTAAAACAAGTTAGTGAAGCGTCTCCGGCAAAAGATCAGGTTCAAATTGATCTGACATCTTTTGAAATTAAAGATGATCTGGTTAAAATTGCAGGCTATGCCACCTCTCCTCGTGAAGTGACTTTGCTCAGTCAACGTTTGTCGACTTTAGCTATTGATAAAAAAACTAAAGAAGAAGCCCCTAATTTACCAGCTACGCCAAACAAAGTGGCTTTTTCAATCAGCTTTAGAACAGACCGAGGGCTTACCCAATGAGTCGATTAGAAGAATTAGGTGAACAACTTAAATCACAAGTTTTGCAAATTTGGGATAAAATCAAAGACACGGAAAGCTACAATCAGCTGCGGGATAAATACGAATCTTTTACTCCGGTAGGTCAAAAAATATCACAAATTATTTTTTTTGGACTACTTGTTGGTGTTCTTATTTATGTTCCATTTTCTCAGGTCCAAGTTTCATCGGTGCAAATTGAACAATTTGAAACCCAACGCAGTCTTATTCGTGATCTCTTTAAAACATTCAGAGAATCTTCAGGTCACTTACAAATGGCGACACCTCCGACTGGTGCACAACTTGTTTTAACTATTCAAACATCATTACAGAATGCTCGTCTCTTACCAGAACAAATTGTGGGCGTAACAAATACTCAAGCCGAAGGCCGATTGATTCCACAAAGTTTATTAGCCGATGTGGTTGAAGTTAAGTTAGCTAAATTAAATTTACGACAAATTGTTGATATTGGTACGCAGTTAACAAATTTATCTCCTGCACTTAAAATTAAAGATCTTTTGATTAATGCCAATCCAGAACTAGCTGGTTATTTCGATGTGAATTATAAAATTTACGCCCTAAAAGTTCCTGAAGCACTACCTGAATTACCACCAGAGCCGATAAATCCGAAAAAGAAGAATTCAAATAATAAGGATTCATCAGAATTATGATGAATTTAATTATCAAATCTATTCGTTTTTTACTGACTCATAAATGGAAAATAGTTTCCACAGTTTTGTTTACCGTGGTTTTTTTATTTGTGTTTTTCCCGTTCAAAGATTTAAACGATTTTATTTCAACACAAGTTTCTAAAGTAACAAATAAAGCTGTTTATTTTCAATTTGAAGATCTAAGTCTAAATCCAATTACAACATCAGTAACTTTAGAAAAAGCCATCATCGAAACTGCTGCACTTGATGGATTAACCATGGATCAAGTTTCTATCAAACCCTCTATTTTAGCTTTAATTAAAAAACAACCTGGTGGTCACCTGCATATCGATGGCTTATTAGGTGGAAACCTTGACGTGACTATCGCGCCGGGTGAAAAATTAGAATCTGGTTTATTTAAATCAAATGTGGATCTTACAGCTGATCAAGTTTCTCTTAAAAAAATTCATGAAACTTTTAAGTTATCAATTCCAATTACAGGTTCGCTAAATATAACAACAAAACTGACGGCTGATTTAACATTTACTGAACAGCCTGATGGCGAAATTAATTTTTCAATTACAAATTTTGAATTACCTTCTACAAATGTTAACTTAGGTGAAATGGGAAATTTAAATTTACCTGAAATTAAAATGAAAAAAATTGATGTTAAAGGCCGATTGAGTAATGGCAAAATGATTATTGAAAATGCGCAACTGGGGCAACCGAGTGATGATTTTTTTGGAACCATCAAGGGTGATGTTGGTATTCGCTTCGTCAATAACGGCGGGCAAATTTCACCAGTTTTAAGCGATTACAGTTTAAGTCTAGATTTATCAGCGAAGCCCGCTTTTAAAGATCGCGCTTCGTTTTTTCTGAGCTTCTTAGACACTTATAAAAAAGATGATATCGGCGTCACACGCTACCGTTTCAAGTTACAGGCAGCTGGTTTGAACTCCCCACCCCAGTTTTCCACACTGAACTAATCATTTTTTCCGCCTTCACCGCCCTAAATCCGAATCTCGAACTGCATTTAATGCGAGCAGTTGTTTGACCCACTGCTGAATATGGCCGAATTCATGCTCATTCTATCTGCAGTAACAAAGTCTTAATTGACTCATCAGGCACCCAATAGCAAAAAATAGAAGGGAGGGTTTATGTCTGGAATTAACAAAGTTATCATCGTAGGTCGTTTAGGTCAGGATCCTGAAATGAAAGCCGTAGGACAAGGTTCTACAGTGACACGTTTAAACGTAGCCACAAGCGAATCATGGGTCGACAAAAGTGGCCAAAAACAAGAGCGCACTGAATGGCACCGTATCACAGTTTGGGGTAAATTAGCTGAACTGTGCGGTAAGTATTTAGCTAAAGGTCGCCAAGTTTATGTTGAAGGTAAACTTCAAACTAGGTCTTGGGAAGACAACGGTCAGAAGAAATATTCGACTGAAATCGTAGCTTCTACAGTTCAGTTTTTAGGTGCTGGTCAAGCCACTGCTGGAAACACAACTGATCAATCTATGAATCAATCTACCACTGGTGGATCTGATTTTAATTTTTCAGATTTTGGACCAGAACCAAGTTTTAACCAATCAGAAGATATTCCGTTTTAATATATAAAAATTTAAAATGATATCATCATGAACTAGGCTTAAGTCGACGACTTAAGCCTTTTCTTTTTTGTAAAATAAAGTCAAAATTAAAGAGTGGGTCACACTCTAACAAAACAACTATTTATATCGATAATTTTACTGCTTTCAAGCTGCACTATTTATCGTTCAGCTGAGCGGGTTAAATTTGAATCCGATTCGCCCCAATTTAAAATCCAAAGTTTAAATCTAATAAGTTGTTCGACAGAATCAGTTCAAAGTTATGCCTCTCAAGCTAAACTTGTATCTACTGAAGGTGATCGATTTATCTGGGAATATATTATTGAATCTAAATCAATTTACGAATCTCAAACATCTAACAGTGAGTACTGCATCTATGAAAAGCAAAATTAGCACATTATTTATTTTAATGAGTTTTTTAGTAAATTCTTACGCAGAAGCTGCGACTTTAATACAAATTAAAAATCAAAAAACTTTAATTGATCTTGAAGGCCATGATGCTTCTGTTGATGAAATCTACGACGTCGTCGGTGCTACAGGAAAATCTGGACAAATTAAAATCGTTCAAGTTAAAAATGGTAAAGCCATCGGGCAAATCATAGCTGGATCTGTCGCTGTTGGACAAAAATTAAGAACAAATCCTAACGGTCCAGCAGCACCTAGAGCTGTTCGTAAAAAAGATATCGTCATTAGACATGATCTAATGCAGTTTTCAATCTTAGGTAAATTGATGATGAATACAATCACCACAAAACAAAAAGAGACTGTTCCTATAGAACGTTTTGAAACAGTTACAATGAATGGAACCAACATCGGCATCACAGCCGCATTAGATTACCCGCTATCAAGTCAGTACACATTTCACGGTCAATTAGGTTTGGAACCTGTTGTTGTTAAAGGCACAGCCCAGTTCAACTCTTGCGCTGGACAAACTTCAAAAGATTGTAATGTGAGTATTAATTACTTAGCTGGTGCAGGCTATTTACGTTATGATTTTATTAAATCAAAAAACACCATATGGGGTGCGATCGGTGGAACAGTTAAGTTTCCGATTTCGAAATCATCAACGGCTTTAGTCAGTGGTGATATTAATCTAGCTAATTCACTAGGTCTCATGTTTGGTTATGATTATAATTTTGATAATAAAACTTATATTCCAGCAACTTTTGAATACCATTATTCATTTAATACGTCAGAAACAGTTCCTGTTATTAATCAAATCGCTCTTCAACTGGGATACGGCTGGAAGTTTTAATGCGCTCATTTATATTTTTATTTAGTCTATCTCTGCTGGCTAGTTGCCAGTTTTTTTCTAAATCAACTTCTAACCGTAAAGCCGCTGGCTTTCAAGATGCCGCTTTTTTTGAAAACTCAGTCAGACGTGACCCGACAACAAATGAACTTAATGCTCTTGTTAGGATCGAAAACAATCATTGTTCTGCATTTTTTATTAAGAACACTCAAAATAAACTTTTTGTGGGTACTCACAACCACTGTGCCCAGTATGAACTAGAAAAATACTGCACAGGAAATAATCCCAAAAAAAATATTTACAATCCAAAAACTGGTTTTACATCAATCACACAACCAGGTTTGACTTTTAAATCATGGGCAGCACCTGATGTTGTTGGATACTGTAAACGCATTGTTGCCAAAAATGATTATAATGATTTTATGATTATTGAAATCGCTTACAATTCTAAAAAAATAGAAAATCGCGTTCGTAAATCAGCGGTTTTTTTACGACTTGCTGATTTTATTCCAGAAGAAGGCACAAAACTTAAAATGTTAGGTCACCCTGCAGATTCAGAACGACAAGGACAGCCCACAACGACTGAAAATTGCACTATTCAAAATCAAAATCGACCGATCGGTAAGGAATATTCAACTGACGAAATCACTGCTTTAAACAAAAAGTCAGTTCCAAAAACAGCACTTGGCGAAGAAAAAAGAAATTTATTTATGCTGAACGCCGAAAAGCTAGGTCACAACTGCAGCACTTACGGCGGCAACAGTGGTGGCCCTATGTTAATTGCAAACTCTGATATTGTGATTGGCTTACCTGGTGGATATTATCAAATAGAACGTAAATTACCTGCTGAAACATCTATATTTTTAGAAACTACGCACGGGCTAATTGATAGCATTCGAAATATTATTGAAGCTGAAGGAATCACGATAACAGTTCTTAATCCTGATACGTCGATTTAAATTTTATCATATCCGTTGTACGCCGATAATACCTTTGATTTTTTGTAGATGTAAAATCGCATTATTTAACTGAGTCAAATCTTTCACTGAAATTTCAAAAACACATATTGCTTTTTTGTCGCGGGTCGTTCTGATTTGCGCGGATTCAATATTGATTGATTGCACAGAAAAGGCTTCAGACATTAATTTTAATAACCCCGGCACATCTTGACTGACGACTTCAATTTTAACTTGCCGTTCTTGTCCGACAGCGGCTGATTTTGTTGTCCATGCAACTTCGACCCGCCGCATTTGATCTAATTCAAATACTTTTGAACAATCAGATCTGTGAATGATTATGCCTTTTCCCCGACTGATAAAACCAGAAATTGAATCCCCCGGGATTGGCCCGC
>JAYUQO010000174.1:0-10283 GCA_043756765.1 Bdellovibrio sp.
GGCGCTAAAAAAACATGACTGATAAATGTTGATTCTGCAATTTTATCTGCTAAAGCGTGTTCTCGCCCGCCAGAACCAATAATTAAAACCCTCATAAATAACCTTTCAAGTACTGGTCTAAATTATAATTTTTTTCAAAAACAGTTTGTCTATTCATCTGCTTTAAAACTGAATTACAATACGCTTTATAAAGAAACTCAGTTTGTTCTTTAATTTCAGTAGATAATTTTGCGGGGCTTTGTTTAAATTCGTTCTGACAAATAACTTTAAAGTCTTTACCATTATTTTTTGATAAATCTTTAGCTTTTTCTAAAGCTTCATACCAACTTGATTTTTTATAAGTTTCACGAAGAAATTCTTTTGAAAGACTTTTGCTTTTGTGAGTTAATCTTAATTCATCAATACCAATTGAATCGACTAAAATAAAATTTCTTTCGTTTTTAGAATTAAGATTAGAATTTAGTTTCTCGCTGAAAGCCAATTCAATTTTACCGTCCCATAAATCAGTATTTATTTTTTTATGAAACAAAAAAAGTCTTAAACCAATCAGTAAAGCCAATGTTTGTAATTCTTGAAATTCAGCATCAGATAGTCCTGCAGTTTTTTGGGCTTCGCTGTAAGAAAGATAACGATCACCTTTTTCTAATTTTGTTGAAAAATCAATAAAAGGTTTTTTTAGGAATTCTGTTTCTTTGAGATCAATAACATCTTGCTTGATATCTTTTGCAATCAATGGATTTACTTTAAGTCTTTTTGAAAAGGAGTTTCCAACTGCTAAGCCAAATCTAAAAATAACTTCTAACGGAACTAAAGTGTTTACAGGTTTTTCTAAGTACTTCTTATAGTCATAGATATTGTTTTTATAATCTGGTCTAAGGATATTAACTTTTTTAACTTTTGATAAGCTACTTAAGGCATCTTTATTTTCTAAACCAGTTTCTTGATCAATCACTGCTAAAAAATGGTGATTAAGTCCTTCGTCACATAGTTTTTTATAAACTTCAGTTTTTTTTAAATCAGCTAATAAATCAGCATCAAAGATTTTTAGTTCATCAGAATCTAAAAAATTAATCCAAGTTTCTGGCTTTTCAAAATATTCAAAAAAAGCTGCACCCATGCGGTTAAGGGCTACGCCTTTTTGGTCAATATGATCAGGCATTTCTCCCCAATCAAAAATTGAATAGCGATCAGAATATTCAAAATAACAAAATGATTCAGACACTTCCCCCCGAACATTCTTTACAGATCCTGTATAAAGAAGAGGAGGTAAAATACTTAACATGGTCTAGGCGTTCCTATGCGTATTGCGCATATCACGAAATGATTCATTGTTTTTATAATCAACTGGGTATTTACCGTTAATGCAGGCCATGCAAACATCAGCCTTATTAATACTTTTTTTAAGACCTTCTTCAGATAAATAAAACATCTGATCGGCCCCTAAGTTTTCAGCGATCTCATCAACTGTTTTATTATAAGCGATTAATTCATTCGGATCTGGGAAGTCGACACCGTAATAGCACGGATGACGAATAGGAGGGCACGTTGAAGCAAAGTAAACTTCTTTAGCGCCGGCTTCCCTAACCAGTTCAATAATTTGTTTTGATGTAGTCCCACGGACTATACTGTCATCAACTAGTAAAACATTTTTACCTTTTATTTCGCTAGCAATGGCTGTCAACTTTAACTGGACCGCGAGCTTTCGGCTTTCTTGAGTATTTAAAATAAAACTGCGTTGAATGTATCTGTTTTTAATTAGAACTTCGCGGTAAGGAATTTTTAAAGTTTCGCTCATGCTAATGGCTGCAACCCGTGCCGTTTCTGGAATAGGCACAACAATATCTGGGCTGATAAGACCTGAATCTATTTTTGATTTTATTTCAGCAGCCAATGCCTGACCGAACTGCAGTCTTGCGGCATAAACGCTGCGGTTTTCTAATGTTGTCTCAGGGTTTGAGAAATAAACCCATTCAAACATACAAGGCTTAGCTTTGATTTCACGAGACACAGAATAATCAACCGATGAATGAACGACACCTTTAACATCAATGAATAAAATTTCAGAAGGCTTTAAATCCCTGATCACTTCGTAGCCTAATAAATTTAAAGCGTTTGATTCTGAACTCAGACAATAACTAAAATCAAAATGATTTGGATTATTTTTCTTTTCAAGATCAGTCAGTTTTCTTTTTCCAAGAATGAGTGGTCGTATACCGTGCGGATCACGAAATGCAAAAAAACCCTTATCAGCTAATAAGCCTAAAACTGAAAAGCCACCTTTGGCCTGATCAAATAAACCTTTCACGGCTTTTTCAAAATGACTAAAAGTAAATGTTTCAGATCTTTCAGCGGCATCAACTAAACCTTCAGCTAAAATATTTAACAATGCTTCTAAATCATTTTGAGTAAATAAATGTCGATTGTTTTTTTCTTTAAGATTTTTTTTCAAGTCATAATAATTAACAATATTTCCGTTATGAGCCATTCCTATACCGAAAGGATAATTCACCATCATGGGCTGAATATCACGTTTAGCATTTAAGGCCGTTTTAGGACCAACTGTGGCATAGCGTGTGTGACCGATACTCATTTCACCAGATAAACCTTCATGAAGTTCTTTGACTTTATCAGCCGAAAAAACTTGAGAAACTAAACCTGTGTCTTTGTGTAAATTGAAACTTTTAGTTTGAAAATTGAAGGAAAGTATTCCAGCGGCGTCTTGTCCCCGATGCTGCAAAACTTGCAGACCTTGTTGGACTTCCTGAGATGAATAAGTAGTCCCGTAGACTCCTATTACTCCGCACATGCAAGACTCCTGTAGGGGGATAGATATTTGTTAGTAAAATATAAAAGTAATTCAGCATGTAAGCAAATAAAAACTTTGTCATATATCAGCAATTACAGGTATAAGTAGTTATGAACGCAAATACGACAATCGGTCTGCTGGGTAGCGGACAACTTTCGCGTATGTCAGCAATGGCTGCCTCTGAACTAGGCTTAAACGTTCATGTTGTCTGTGATAATAAACAGAAAAGTCCGGCCTCAGCTGTGGCTCATAAAACCATTCACTGTGAATTAAATAATTTAGAGTTAATCCTTCTGTTTGCAGATGAATGCGATTATATCACATTAGAAAATGAATTTATTGATCAAAAAATCTTAAATGCCATTGAAAAAAAATACCCTCATAAACTTTTTCCCACTGCTAAAAGTTTTGCATTAATTGGCGATAAATTAACTGAAAAACAAACTTTTGAGGCGGTTGGTATTCGTGTAGCCCCCTATCAAAAAGTTGAATCAACTGGTGACATTAAAAAATTCATTCTTCAACACGACTACCCTGTTGTCTTAAAAACAATTAAAGGTGGTTATGATGGCTATGGCAATTATACTATTAAAAATGAAACTGATATAATTATTGCCTTCAAAAAATTGCAAGGCGCCCTAATAATTGAAAAATTTATTCCTTACCAAAAAGAAGTGGCTATCACTGCTGCCCAAAATTCAACTGAAACAGTTCTTTACCCCATTGTTGAAACAATCCAAGAAAACCATATTTGTCATTTTGTCACAGCTCCTGCTGAAATTTCTGAATCTGTACAAAATCAAATTTTTGATTTTACTAAAAAAGCACTCAAATCCATCGGATCACGAGGACTTTTTGCATTTGAATTTTTTGTGACAAATGATGACCAAGTTTATTTAAACGAGTCCGCACCAAGACCACACAACAGTGCTCATTACACCATGTTGGCTTGTGAAACATCACAGTTTCATAACCATGTTAGAAGCGTTTTAGATTTACCTTTAGGTTCAACAAAAATGAAATATCCCTATTGTGTGATGTTGAATTTACTGGGCACGGCCGATCAAATTGCAGAACTTAAACCCAAAGATGAATTTTTAAAGAATATAAATGCAGAACTACATCTTTATGAAAAAATCCAATCAAAAGTTGGCCGCAAAATGGGTCATTATATTTTGTGCGGCGATGATAAAAATCAACTTATGAACGAAGCTAAACGATTAAAGGAAATATACACACTATGAAAAAAAGTAAACCGCTTGTCGCTGTGATTATGGGTAGTGATTCTGACTGGCCAATTATGTCTAAGGCCTGCGACGTGCTAAAAGAATTTAAAATTCCTTTTGTTAAAAAAGTTTTATCAGCCCACCGCACACCTGATTTGATGCGCAGTTTTGCCATCGATGCGGCAAAAAATGGATTTAAAGTTATTATTGCTGGCGCTGGTGGTGCCGCGCACTTACCAGGGATGACAGCGTCTTACACTATTTTACCTGTGATTGGTGTTCCAGTGACTTCAAAAGCTTTAGATGGTCTTGATAGTTTACTTTCGATTGTGCAAATGCCTAAAGGCATTCCAGTTGCGACAGTGTCTATAGATAATGCTGTGAATGCTGGATTACTGGCTGTGCAGATCGTCGCTTTAAATGAAAAGACTCTGGCTAAAAAGCTAGAGTCTTTTCGTAAAAAACAAAGTGCAACTGTTAAGAAGATGAAAATTTAATTATACAAATCTAAAGCATTTTATTTTGATATTCAGATTCAGAAAAATCATCAACCATAATCGCATCGTATCTGACCTTATCAGCTTCAGTTAATAACTTGAATTCGTCCTGAGTAATAATTTTTTTACCTAAAGCTTCTTCCCAAGCAGCCATTCCTTTACGTTTTGCAATCGATCCTGATTTCACAGCCGATCTGATTTTTTTCTCAGCTGCATCAGCTTTTGTCATCACGTTAAAAGCATTTTCTAACCTTGCTGTTTGATCATTTTCAGAAAGACGTTTTTGCAGACCTGCTTCGCCATGAGTTTTTTCAGTCACCCAGTAAATACCAGAACTTATACGATCACGTTGATCACCTGCCGTCATCATCGCAGTTGAAATTAAATTTGACCAGCCATCTGTGGCTTGTGAACCAATCGAGTTTATACGCGACCAGGCACCTAACACATCTTTCATAAACCAACGAAGCCCTGGTAATTTTAAGTTATCAAATAAACCATCAAAAGCTTTTTGAATTTCATACATCGAATATTTTAAGAAATAATGTACGTAAGGAAGATCTTCTTCTTTTTGTCCTTCTTCTGCAAAACGTCTAAGCACGCACGTCGACATATACATATGAGAAAAAATATCAGCGAATCTTCCTGTGATTTTTTCTTTCATTTTAAGTTGTCCGCCTAATGAACCCATCGCAACGTCTGCTAGTATTGCAAAAGTCGCTGATGCCCACTGCAGCCTACGGTAATGAACTTTAGTTTTTGCGTGAACACCTGCTGGCGCACACGCCAAGTACCCACGTGATAATGATAATAAAATTGAACGACATAAATTACGCACAACATGACCCATGTGTCCCCAAAAGGCCGAATCAAATCCTGAAGCATCTTTGGCTTCAAGCGATTTAACTTCTTCAAAAGCGTAAGGATGACAACGTAATGCGCCTTGACCAAAAATGATCAAAGTTCTTGTCATGATGTTCGCACCTTCGACTGTAATGCCAATGGGTGTAGCGACATAACTTTCTGCCAGTAAATTACGATGGCCTAACGAAATCCCTGCTCCGCCCATAATATCCATAGCATCGTTTATAATTGTGCGGCCCATTTCAGTGGCGTGATATTTAATCATAGCCGTGACGACAGGTGGTTTTAAACCTTTATCGAGCGCACCGGCTGTGAATTTTCTCATGGCATCAAGTGCGTAAGTTTTTGCGCCAATTCTGGCTAGTGGCTCTTCAACACCCTCGAATTTCCCGATGCTAACACCAAATTGTTTACGAACAAATGAATGCGCCGATGTTAAACGATATGAAATTTTTGCACCACCTGTTGATTGCGCTGGTAAAGAAATACCACGACCTGCGGCCAAACATTCCATTAACATTGTCCAACCACGACCTACACCTTCAGCCCCTCCGACAACAGCGTCTTCTAGTGCAACGACAACATCTTTGCCTTGAGTCGGACAATTGTGAAACGGAATAGAAAGCGGATCATGTCTGCGCCCTACAACAACACCTGGAGTATTTGCAGGAATTAGCGCCGCCGTGATCCCAATATCAGCACCCTTGCCTAATAAATTTTCTGGATCATTTAATCTAAAAGCAAGACCGATCACTGTAGAAATCGACGCTAATGTAATCCAGCGTTTGTCCCAGTTAATTTTAATATATAGTTTTCCGTCCGTGCCCTTAAAAACAGTTCCATTCGATGTGATTGATCCGGCATCAGAACCTGCAAGAGGTTCTGTTAAACCAAAACAAGGAATTTCTTCACCACGAGCCAATCTTGGCAACCAATAATTTTTTTGCTTCTCAGTCCCGTAGTGAATAAGCAATTCTGCGGGGCCTAAAGAATTAGGAACCATAATTGAAATTGATAAAGGTAACGAACGAGAAGCCGCTTTCATCACCACTTCAGAATGGGCCATTGCTGTGAAACCAAGACCGCCGTATTCTTTGGGAATAATCATTCCTAAGAAGCCTTTGTCTTTAATAAATTTCCAGACCTCAGGCGACATGTCTTTGTTTTTCCAAGTTTTCCAAGGATCACACATTTTACAAAGTTCTTCTAAGGGTCCGTTAACGAATCTTTGCTCTTCGTCAGTTAATTTTGCGTACGGTTCTTTTAAAATATTATTAAAATTTGGTTTTCCAGAGAAAAGATCTTTTTCAACCCAAACCACACCGGCTTCAAGAGCGGTTCTTTCAGTTTGTGAAATTTGCGGAATAAATTTTGCTTTTTCAAAAACGTACATGATGCCTTTTGAAACCAACAAAGTTCTGAGTGGTTTAATCAAAAAGAAAACAAATAGTGCCGCAACAACTGTCAAAGTGGTTGTGGAAAAGCCTAAACCAAAAAGAGCAGTAATAGTCACAATCGCCCAAACAAATAATGGGGAATTAAAAAAACCAACGAACAGTAAAATGAAAATTGTTGCGACAGTCATCAGCCAAAGTGGCCCGAATTGAATTAAGAATCCATGATAACCGAATAATGCTTCCACAAGTTGCTCCCTCTAAATTATTAGCTGAATCCGTTTATAAATTGAGATCCTTATTATTTCAGCACTCAAGAGCACCTGTGACAAGTCCGTATTATAGAATCTTAGCTCTACAATGCTCTAAAAACAAAAAAGAGCTTGTATTTCTACAAACTCTTTTTCTTGTTACACAATTAATTATATAATTGGGAACTATTTTGTTTCTGTAGCAGGAGCTGTTTCAGAAGTTGCAGGCGCAACAGCCGCTTCAGCCGTACCAGCTGCATCAGCAGGAGCTGCATCAGTTGGAGCTGTAGTTTCAGTTGGTGCTGCTGCTTCAGGAGCGTTTTTAGAACAAGTAAAACCTGTTGTAAAAGAAAGTGCTAATAAAGCTGTTACTAATAATGCTTTCATGTTTTTCCTTTTGTTAATATTAACTTTCGTTAATTGTTAAATCTCAATGATTTAAAATAATCACAAATCAAACATCTTGGCAAGCTGCACAGTAAAAAGTTGATCTTCCACCAATAACTACTTTTTTAATCACATCAACTTTGCACAGCAAACACAAAAAGCCTTCTTTGTTATAGACCCAATGTTGGTGTTGAAAACCTCCAGCTTGACCGTCTAAATTTCGATAGTTTTTAATCGACGACCCGCCCGATTCAATGGCTTTTTTAAGAACTTTTTTAATTTCGCCAACTAAGTTCTTAAAATCAGTTTTTTTAAGTTTATTCATAGACTTAGTGGGTTTTATGCCAGCTAAAAATAAGGCCTCTGAAGCATAAATATTACCAACTCCGACAAGGTATTTTTGATTCATTATCACTGATTTTATAGGGGCTTTTAAAGTTTTGATTTGATTATATAATTGATCACACTCAGCATCCGATATCTCTAAAGGTTCGTAGCCGTAATTATTAAAATAATTCTGTTTTTGTTTTTTATCGAAATTCAGCAAAAAGCCAAACCGTCTTGGATCGTTGTAGATAAGCCACAACTTATTGCTGATTTCTAATGCAACATGGTCATGCTTTATCACAGTGTATTTCTGTAAATCACCGTTGTGATAGCTCCATGAACCCGTCATTCCTAAATGCGATATCAAAAAATAGTCTTCAAGTTCGATCACGATAAACTTAGCCCGGCGTTGAATGCCTATTATTGATTGGCCGAATTGTTTTTTAATTGAGGCTTGAGGAATTTTAAAACGTAAATCTTTACGCCACAAATGAATATTCGTAAGCTTTGGTTTTTTCGAAACTTCGAAGATTTTTTGATTTAAATTACGACAAACGGTTTGAACCTCAGGTAGTTCTGGCATAGGGTACTTAGTGATTTTGAATAAATGCGGCGACTATGCCACCCAAACCAAAAAGAATGCCCGTAAAAGGAATCAAAAGCGATTTTTGATTTCCTCCTACGCCAAAACTTACAATATCAAATATAAAATCTTTCAAGCTGTAAGGCCCTTTTTCTTTTATGGTTTTGATAGATCGACGAAGCCACCAAAGCCCCGCAAACAAAGAAACTACACCTGCAATAAATGCCGTACTGTTGAAGTTTTCCATATTACAACAGTCCCTGAATTTTTGCTTTTAATTCTGTGTAAGTTAAATTATCAACCATCACCCCATTAATAAAAATTGTCGGCGTACTTGTTACACCCAATGCTTTTGCATCAGCTTGATCTTGTTCAATATTTTTCTTATGCTTTTCAATCAACTCGCTAGGGTTCGAAGCTAATATATCAACACCAATTCTTTTTAAAATGACCGCAATCATTTCAGGTTTTGGATTTTGATGATTGGCCCATTCTGGTTGAAAATAAAGTAAGCCAGATAAAGCTTGAAAGTATTTTCCTGACGGTCTTGTTTCTTCAAGTGCCGCAGCTGCCAAGACTGAATTCTTATGTAACGGCATATAACGAACAACGTAGTAAATTTTTCCTTCGAATTCTTTAAGTAATCCTTTAATCGCTGGATCCATTGCAGCACATGATTCACATTCTGGATCTAAAAATTCAACCATTGTCACTGGCGCTGTCTTCTCGCCAATCGTTGGGTGATAATCACGAATTAAAAATTCAGGAGCTTTTATGTTGATGACTTCCTGCTGGTTTTCTTTATACCGCGTTTGCACAATATAAAAGGCACTGGCTGCGATAGCTATAACACCCACTAAAAAGAAAATATTTTTTTTCATGTTCGATTGTCCTTCTGTTTTAAAATTGAAACTGAAATGATTGTGATGAGCGTGAACGCCGCAAACGATAAAAATGGAATTGTAATAAAACCCAACCATTCGATTTGTTTAGATGTGCAAGACACACCTGTTGTACACGGAGTGATACTTTCAGGGATAAACCCGTAATATAAAAGATTGTGATAAATAGAAATGAGTAAGCCCGTGCCGCTGAGTACAGTGGCGTGAATAAATGTGTCTTTAGTTTTTCTAAATAAACCCACAGCAAAAATAAAAACCAAAGGGTACATAAAAATACGTTGATACCAACACAGAATACAGGGCGGAAGTTTCATGACTTCACTAAAAAAAAGACTTCCAGCTGTTGCTACGACAGCCAGACAAAATGCAATTTGCGTGATTGAATCCTTAATCATGTCAACAGCCTAAATTAAATTTAAACTGAAGACATCATTTATTTATAGTCCTATTCAACTTTTTGAACTAAATCGCCTTCTTGAAAAAGAACACCATCGTTAAATTTAACGGCCACGTAGTTTCGATTAACTATTTTAGTCACAATTCCTTGACCTTTATAGACTTTGATACACGTTCTTTGCGTATCTACGATACTTGTGCATTTGTTAACGTAAAGTTGAACACTATCGTTGAGTTTGATTTCGTTTTCATTTAACCCAACATGCGCCACCGTATCGCTAATCTTCATAGCAACAACACCTCGATGTACTTTTTGTTTACTCGCGCAAGCTGTTAATAAAATAATCACCCCGCAAATAAATAAATTATTTAATTTCATATTTCCCCCATCGTTACATTTACCGACTTCGATCTCATATCTGCACTTCTGTTTTGGTAGTTTGCTGACGTCCACTCGCCTTTCGTTTCTGTCGTCGAAGAAATATCATTTGCTCCGGCATTTTCGAGACATTTTTTTGCCTTTGCGACTTCTTCAGCCGAATCAGCATGGACAGAAAACAATATCCCACCATTTTTAACGAAACTTTCGTAGCGCTTAGCCTCATATTCTGGAATTCCAAAACCAATCAGCGCTCCGGTTACTCCACCAA
>JAYUQO010000175.1:0-3640 GCA_043756765.1 Bdellovibrio sp.
GTATCATTGCCACCAATCCAAAGAATTCCGAAGAACTGAATAAACCAAGATATTTTATTTTTTTCTAATAGAAAAAATATTATATTTATAAGCGTTAATAGGCCTGCTAAAAATAAATTAAAGGGGCCAATTTTCGCAAAATAATACATGGTTGATGTGTTAGTGTCGATCGGCATCGCAATCCATATTCTGATAGCATTAAACATGGGTGCTAACGCAGCTAAATAAAGTAAAAAAAGACCTATTTGAGCAAACCTTTGTTTATGCCACAACAGCATATTTCAATTCACTTTGATCTTTGAGATAATCTTTAATTGTAAAAGCCAAGCACACTAAAGTTAAGCTGACTAACGGAGCAAATCTATTCTGCTGATATCTTAAAATAGTGTCGATAAGTGCTATTGAAAAAGAGAAAATAATTTGTTGTTTCGCAGTGTTCGGTGAAGTCTGTGGATCAGTTAGCATAAAAAACGAATACAACTGCAAACCGGGCCCCAACAGTGGCAGCATCATGACCATGAAAGAAACGGGTAACAAAAGCGATTTGATGAATGCAAACAAAACAAAAAATCCTATAAATGAAATGGATACAATCCAGCGTTTAGCATAAACAGAAATTCCAATTCCTAACAAAATGAATATGACGCTAAATAAAAGTTGCCCACCCCATCTCATTGCATGAAAAGTGCTAATATCCTGAAACGCATAGCAAACGATGAGCAGTGCAAAATTCGTAGGGTTAAAAATATGTCGATTTTTGTACGTCAGTAAATGCTTTGTTACCATGGCTAATGCTGAAACCAAGAAATACATCCACAAATAGGCCGAATCAAAAAGAAAGAAAATGGCAAAGCCGGTGATTAGTCCACCGAATGTCAAACGCCACTGTTTTGTGCGCAGATAGAAAAAAACGGTATCTAAAACAAAACAAACGCCTACAGATAAGATATACTGCGGTAAGCCCCTGCCAAAACCTGGAGTCACTAATGCATATATTGAATAAGCACCCCAAATAAATACACCGAAAAAAACCGGCGAAGTCCAATTTGGCCAGCTGATGTTAGCGTTTATCTTTTTAAAGAAATTTATGTAGGAAGCAAGAAAACTGCTCATTCAACAACCTCTGTTAAAATATGATACCGGTTCGTTTTTATATTATCAATTCTTTGAATTATACCACTAGGCCAATAAATATCGATATTAACTGTGTCTTTTTGAATTAAACCCAAACCAAAGTGCAACCGGCTGTCACTTTGAGACACGTACCCATTATACGGAGCAACCTCTTGGGTTAGGCTTTCAGGCAGTCCAGCAGTATCTGTGTGAACTATGATTTTTGCGCCGATTGCATCTCGGTTGCTTTTAATGCCGACCAGTTTGAACCCTACCCAGTTGTTTTTGTTTTTTTGCTCTGATTGGAATAGATAGGTTTTGTTTTTTTGGTTTGTAACAACCAGGCCCATGTTGCCATTACTTTGAATATCTAGACTTGCAACGCCACGACCATTTAATTTTTCCTTATCGAGATTAAAATATTCTGCGGAATCAAAAAAATTATTTGTTTTGTCATTGATAAAAAAACAGTCTCTTTCATAACCAGACAAATTGAATGCGGTCATATTTGGCCACTGGTTGGCTTCCATGGATAATGATCTGGGGGCGGATGACAATATACCCAGAAAATACCAATAATCTTTGTTGGTCTGTTGAGTTTCTGAAGTTGCAAAACCGTTGGAAACATACAAATCAGAATAGCCATCATTATTCATGTCCACAAATTTAGCGCCCCAGGCCCAATCGCAATCTTGGATTCCCCGTTGCGGTGCTTGGTCTTTGAATTTATTTTTTTCAAACTGCCAAAGATTGTTTCCATAGGGGTAGTACCCTTTACGATGAACGTGAGATACAAAAACGTGCGGTTTCGTTTCCCCAGGAAAAAATGTATGCTCGACAGACATTCCACTTTTTGCCAAGTAATGATCAATTGTCGTGTCAGAGTAATCATAGGTAATTTGGTTCGCCTTATTTGGCTGTGCTTTAACTTTTGTATAGATTCTGTCGGTGTTAAAATCAGTCGCAAACCAAATATCCGATTCACCAGTACCCCGAAAATCACCCACCCCGATGGCATTGGTAAATAAATTTTCTTTTTGACGACCCAGTAGATGAGCTCTTTTAAAAGCACACTGTCCGTAATTTTTATAAACAATTGTCGGAGCACCATTCGTAGCGGCGACAAAGCCCATCGGCAAATTATCACTTTTTGAAAAGCCATTACCTGTAGTTCCAGAATAGATTATATCTAAGTTACCATCTTTGTCGTAATCAAAAATGTTTGCGGATACGGCAGCTACACACGCATTGGAATCATTTGAAAATGGTATCTGCATGTATCTTATATTTTTATTATCTTTTTTGAAAAACTTCGGACACGTATCTGTTAAAATTAAAACCTCTTGAATGCCATCGTTGTCACAGTCAAAGAAAAGCGATCTAAAAGTGACACCATTCACGTTTAAATTCGCAAGACCATATTGTTCAGCTTGGTCTAAAAAAGTTCCATTTTTTTGGTTGATAAATAAAGAGTTTTTTTCCTGATACTTGGTGTTTGTTAAGTAAATATCTGGGTAATCATCGCTATTTATATCGACGACTGAAACTGACGAACCCTGTGAGGTAAGCCACAACGCAACATTTTTCAAAGCGCTAATCTCTGGGTTTTTCTGCTTATGAATAAAATCCAGTCCAGATTTTCTTGAGATATCAGTCAGTATAAAATCGGGGGTGTTCTTGGGATCGAAATAATTTCTTGCTAAAGAGTCTTTCGAAAAATACCCACGTCCAACCAGAAAGATACAGAAAAAAACTATTCCTAGACGAGCAATGTTTTTGTATTTACCATTGGAGAATGACATTTATTTTACCTTTAGGTTTATTTTTGTACCTTGTGGCAATTGCCTCATATCTGATTTTAAATGTAAAGTTATTTGATTCTTTTTACTTCAAAATACTATCAAGTTACGAGACACAAATTTCACAATTTTTACATTCTTTGAATGCAAGTAGTGAAACCATTCAGAAAGTTCCAGTTAATGATTTATTAAGAAGTGAATCCTATGTAAATATCATAACCCATTACAGCCTTGTCACAAATCTTTATTCAAATTTGGTATTAGTTATTTTGTTTTTAGGCATTCTTTTTAAAAAACTAAATACATCACTTTATTTTTTGAGTTTGCTTGTTTTGTTCTTTGCAGTTTACCCAAACTATTATTTTTCAAAAAGTCTAAAATCAAATTTCGCTTATATTAATAGTCTGTCCATGTTTAGCTATATTGCATTAAGTGCATCCCTGTTTTTGTTGGGAATAGAGTTGTTAATTCAGTATCGTAAGCGTAGTAAACCTATAATTTAATAATTTTGAATCGTTCTGATGCACTGGCTGGCTGATTCAAGTTCGCGAATTTGATATCTTTAAGATACATGACCACTTCACCGAACTCATTCGTAATATAGGCATCTGCCGTCACATCGGTATCCGAAATTCTGACATTTTCTTGTTGGCTGTACATTTTTTCAGTCAGTCGAGTTTGGTCGTGTACCGTCACAGCTCGAATTGATTTGGGTATCGAGTATTGAT
>JAYUQO010000176.1:0-3634 GCA_043756765.1 Bdellovibrio sp.
GTCGATTTTAATTTATAAATCAACGGTGTTTGATTAGCATAGACACCAAATTCTTCACCCCACATGACTAAAATAAGTCTTCGTGATTCTAAATAATTATGACTATCAGCATTCAGCTCTGTTCTGAAAACAGATCCGATTTCAAAAAGTTGTCCTTTAGAATTACCAGCATGAAAATTTTCAGCGATGTTCTTCCAAAGATCCGTAAATAAAGATCTTCGCATAATGTTTAGATCTTCGTTGAGTGGGTTTTTTAGTCGAATGGCTTTGTCATCTGTTTGCAAACCCATTGCCGTATATAAACTGGCCTGTGCGCCTAATAATTTATTTTCACGAACTTCTGATGTAAAAGCATAATTGAAAGCTTGATGAAATCCTTGCGATCTTAAAAACTGTGACATCTTTGCTTGAGTCATATAGTTTTGATCATGCCTTGCAGGTGTTTGACCAAAAAGTGGTAATGTTTCAGTAATATGTTCATAACCCTTTAGACGCGCGTACTCTTCAACTAGGTCCATTTCGTGTTCTAAATCAAAACGAAACAACGGCGGAGTTATTTTGTAAGTGGGATTAGTCTTATCATCTTTGATTTTTTCAATCTGACAATAAAGACCTTTCATAAATTGTTCAAATAGTGGGGCCTCTGCCTTATAACCCAAACGATCCGTCAGAGTTTGTAACTGAATTACTACAGCTGCTTTTTTCACAGGACTTGGATAAATATCATGGGCATCGCCGAAGGCCTCGCCACCTGCTACTTTTAAAATTAAACTAACAGCACGGTCCATAATTTGCGAAGTTTGACTAGGATCGACGCCTCTGGAAAATCTGTATGCTGAATCTGTTTCTATCCCGTGTTTACGCGATGATTTACGCACTGACATCGCTTTGAAATTTGCACTTTCAAGAAAAATATTTGTGGTTTTTTCACTGACCCCAGAATTGAGTCCACCGATCACACCTGCCAAAGCCAAAACTGATTTATCATCACAAATTAATAATTCTCCACCTAAAAAAACGACATCTTCTTCTTTTAATGTTTTAAATTTTTCTTGGGGTTTGGCTTTCCTAACTGTGATACTACGACCAGAGATTAAATCGGCATCAAAAGCATGAAGTGGCTGACCCATCTCATGCATTACATAATTTGTCATATCTACAACATTGTTAATTGAATTTAACCCTAAAGCTTCTAATCTGTTTTTCAACCAATCAGGGCTTGGGCCAATTTTAACATTTTTAATAAAACGACCGCAGTATCTGAGACAATTTTCTGAATCTTCAACTTTTAATTTCATCTCAGTTGTTGTTTTGTCTTTTGAAAACTGAGTTTGCACTTCAGGATTTTTAACAGGTTTATTAATCAAACAGCCGATTTCGCGCGCTAAACCGTAATGACTTAAACAATCTGCACGATTGGGCGTAACTTTAAGTTCAAAAACAATATCATCGTAACCACCGTATTGGGCGTATGACATTCCAACTGTTGCATCCGGTGGTAAAATAAATAAGCCATCACTTTCAGTCGCAAGACCTAATTCTTTGAGTGAACATAACATACCATTTGATTCCACATCGCGAATTTTTGATTTTTTAATCGCAAAATTTCCTGGTAGGACTGCACCTGGTAAAGCCACTATGACTTTATCTAAAGCTTTGTGGTTTTGGGCTCCGCAAACGATTTGTTCGATTTTTCCTGGGGCTATTTCAACTTGGCATAACGATAATTTATCAGCGTTCGGATGTTTATCTTTCACTTTAATATGACCCACAACCACATTGGCGAAGTCCTTGGCTTTATTTTGAATATCTTCAACTTCTAATCCAGCACGAGTCAATAAATCAGCTAATTCCTGAGGTTTTGAATAAAACTCAGAGACATCGACAAAATCATTTAACCATTTCAGAGACATTTTCATAAATAAAACCTTTTTACAGAATTTCGTTAAACTGTTTTAAAAAACGAACATCGTTTTTTGGAAAATTTCTAATATCATCGACGCCGTATTTAATAATGGCCATGCGTTCAATTCCGAAACCAAAAGCAAAACCTTGCCATTCAGGATAAGGTACTTTCGCATTTTCAAAAACTTTAGGATTAATTAAACCGCAGCCCCCAATTTCAATCCAACCCGATTGTTTACACAAAGAACAGCCTTTACCTTTACATATCGGGCATGAGCAATCGACTTCTGCCGAAGGTTCCGTAAATGGAAAAAAACTTGGACGAAATCTGGTTTTTAGTCCCGCTCCAAAAAACTCGCTGACGAAAAATGAAATTGTACCTTTAAGATCAGACATAGAAATTTTATGATCCACACACATGCCTTCAATTTGATGAAAGTTTGGTAAATGTGAAATATCACTGTCGCATCTAAAAACTGGCCCAGTGCCAATAATACGTAAAGGTGGTTTTTCATTTTCTAAACTGTGAATTTGAATCGGTGATGTATGCGTGCGCAATACATGCGTATCATCAATAAAAAAAGTATCCTGCATATCGCGGGCTGGATGATCAGCCGGTATGTTTAAGGCTTCAAAATTATAGTAGTCTTTTTCTATTAATGGGCCTGTACGGATTGAATAACCTAAGCGTGACATGATCGAAAATATTTCATGAGTCACTTTGTAAATGGGGTGTTCGCAGCCCGCATCACTAGAACTTGCTGACATCGTTAGATCCAGTTTTTCAGTCAGCATCTTTTGTTCAATCTCTTGATTTTTAAGACTGGATTCACAACCTTCATAGATTTTTTCAAGTTCAGCTTTAACTTCGTTGACCATTTTTCCGAACAAAGGTTTTTCCTCTTTTGGAAGACTTGCCATCAGTTTCATGGCTTCAGTTAAAGCTCCACTTTTCCCTAAATATTGGACTTTAAAGTTGTAAAGTTCTTGCGAACTGGCCGCTTTTTGAAAATCTTTTACGGCGTTTTGCTTTATATCGTTTAATTGGCTATTTGACATGTGTTTATTATATGAATAATTTTAGTCTTTTCAAGCATTTAGGCCTATGTTATAGCTTTCTACCTGAGGTTTATTGTGGCGCATAAAAATAAAGAAAATGAATCCCCCTATAAAAAGCGAGCTGGCTACGCAAAAGCCATTGCGTCAAAAGATTCATTAATGGGAAAACACAAAAAACCAGATCAAATTTATTCAACCAATGAAGCTAATGACCGCATGGCTGATATATTCAAAAATCATAATTTTAAATGTTCCCATGAAGAACGTGTGCAGCTAGCCCGCTTTTATGAACTTCTGATGAAAAATCAAGAGCATCAAAATTTCACACGTCTGATGAAATTAAGTGATGTTGCTATTAAACATTTTATTGATAGCCTTATTATCACTGACATGATCGAGCTTAAATTTCCATTAATTGATGTAGGAACTGGCCCTGGATTCCCAGGGATTCCTTTAAAAATCCGCTATCCGAACGAAAAAATTCTTTTAGGCGAAGGCGTTCAAAAAAGAGTCGAATTTTTAAAACAGGTTCGCACTGAGCTTAAACTTAATAACTTAGATATTATTGGACGCAATATTAACGAGCACTTTGTTTACCCAGTTTACGGTGTCATCACCCGGGCTGTCGAAGACATTTCAAACACATTACGAAATACGTTAAGCTGTGTTC
>JAYUQO010000177.1:0-3627 GCA_043756765.1 Bdellovibrio sp.
TGAAAAACAAACCAAAGCTCAAAAATTAGGTGTCTTTAGAAATGCCGATACAACAACTCAAAAAGGCCAAAAAAAAATAGCGTCTGATCAGCCTCAACAAACCAATAACTCTGATGATGGGGTTCCTGAATTTGCAAAAGTAATTCAAAATCAAGTCGCGCAGTCTCAAGCATCAAGTGTTCCCTATGAGTTACCTGAAGATATCGCACAAGGAGCTGCTACAAATTTAAATGCTGATGCACATATTTATGCCTCGTTTTATAATCGTGTGATTGAATTATTTTACGTGCGCTGGGCCGAAAGACTTGATGCTATCTGGAGCCACCTTTCGACCGATTTTAAAAGACAATTAGCAGGTAAATCATGGACTACTGATGTTGAAATCTGGCTAGACTCTACTGGCGTTTATCAAAAAGGTTATATAACAAAAAAATCAGGATATGCCCCGTTTGATCAGGCTGGTATTAATGCATTTAGAAGCGCGCAGTTTTTTCCCAATCCACCTAAAGCTAAAGTCGAGGCGGATGGCGTTATTCGTCTTAGGTACAGAATTAGCGTGCACACAAGGTAAACACTCTTAAAATAAGCTAAACTAAGAGGATGAAATTTAATAAGTTTGTTCTCATTTTAATCTTACTCACTGGATTGTTAACTGGTGTAAAAGCTCAAGCGATCGTTGTCGAACTGGGTCTGACATATGGCTTTTCAAAGAAAAGTTTTAATGCGACCAACTACTACCAATCAGAAACAAAAACGGCTTCGCTTTCATTTTATTTGTTTGAAAAAATCGCTCTAGAACTAAGCTACACAGATTCATTTTATGAAAATCAAGAAAACGATGCTACCTCATCACGGGTCATCCAGCAAACATCAAAAATAAGTGGTGCTGATTTGATTTATATTTTTACTGATCAGCGCAGTACTTTTCAGCCTTACATTAAGGGCGGAGCCGCCTACATCCAGAAAAAAGCTATTATCAAATATTCAAATGCTGATGCGTTTGAAATTCCAACAAAAGATGGCCTGGCACCCAGTTACGGCATTGGTTTAAAGTATAAATTGTCTGATCGTTTATCAATCCGCGCAGGCTACGATGTTTGGAAAACACCACTTGATGATGGAACCAGCACGAATGATACGGCATTTAAATCTGGGCTGAATTGGTATTTATAATGAATTTACGCTTTAAATATTTTTTTCTTGTGCTGGCTTTGATCGCACTTAACAGTTGTCAAATGGGTTACATTATTAATTCAGCCCATCAGCAGTTTTCAATGATGAAAACCAGAGTCGACATTAAAACTGAACTTAAAAAAACTGATTTATCTGCCGATACTCGCAAAAAATTGAATTTAGCATTAGTTGTTCGCGAATTTAGTTTTGACAAACTTAAGCTTAAAAAAACTGATAACTATAACACATACATTAATCTAAACCGCCCCTATGTGACATGGGTTGTTCATGGGGCTTACAAATGGGAAATGAAAACTTATGAATGGTCTTACCCATTCTTAGGTGATTTACCATATAAGGGTTTTTTCTCTGAGGCCGAAGCCATTAAAGAGGCAAAAAAATTAGAAGATCAAGGCTATGATTCTTTTGTTCGCGGTGTCAGTGCCTATTCAACATTGGGTTACTTTACTGATTCAGTATTATCATCAATGTTGAACTATAAAGACCATGATTTAGTGAATACACTCATACACGAACTTGTTCACACAACTTTATATATTAAAAACAATGCTGACTTCAATGAACGACTGGCTGTTTTTATTGGCAACAAAGGCACCGAACTATTTTACACACAAATTGAAGGCGAAAATTCGAAAACTTTAGATTTGATAAAAAAAGAAAATGCTGATGATGTGATTTTTTCCCAGTTTATTACAAAAAAAATAATTGAACTTGAATCTTGGTATAAAACTAACAATTTACGATCTGAGTCTGAACGCGAAACCCAATTTGAAAAAATTAAAAAAGATTTTAATCAAACTGAACTGAAAAAAATGCAGACAAAAAACTACAATAAAACTTTTGATAAGAAAATAAATAATGCTTACTTAGGTTTATTTAAAACTTACTTGTCAGATATGGATGATTTTGAAAAGGTTTATCAAAAATATAATAATGATTTGATTTTATTTATTGAAAAAATGAAGCAGCTTGAAAAATCTAACGATCCTATGAGGGATTTAAAAACTCTTTGAGTTTTTTTCCTTGAAAATCAATATTGAATTGATCATAAAATTTTGAATTTAAAGTTATGTTCTTTTGAATTTGCTGGCCTAAATTATCTAAATTATAAAAAAGACAATTTTCTTTAAAATCTTGAATCGTTGAAAATAAATCATGTAAGAGCAATGGCTTTCGAAACGAAAAAGCCAAATTATAAGCGCCGGATATTTTTGTGTGTAAGTATTTTTCAAAATACTTTGTTCCTGGATGCATTAATGACATCACATAATCGCAGCGCTTTAGACAATTATCTAGTGTAGTTTGTTCAACATAGCCATCATAAAGCCGAAACCGATCAGATAAGTTAGTCTGCATGATTTGCTTTTTAATTTCAGGTCCGTCGTGGGTTAGACTATTACCTAATAATTCAAATCTAACATTTTTATATGCATCTGGGTTTTGCAAAACTGTTTTAATCAGTCCAAAATAATCCCTACGCCCTTGTTCTAGAACCCCAGGTATGGCGATCAGCCTTTGTGCATCAGCGCCCGCAACAGCAGCTTGTGATTGATCGATGACCGGATAAAATACGTGTAAGTTTTTAGAATCGACGCCGTTACGAACAAGATAGTCTTTGTTAAACTGTGCTAGCAAAATATATTTTTTGATTTTAAATTTAATTAAACTTTGAGTGAAACTACTGATTAGCTTTTCGGGATTATGGTGAAACCCAATAAATTTAGATTTTACAAATAATGTTTTAATAATTAAGGATCTGGCGTTTTTTCCCTGCGCTGAATTAAAAATAACAATGTCATAATTATTTTTTTTAATGATTGCTTGCGCTTGGAAAACTTCAGAAGCGTTTGCTAATTTAAAGATTTTGATTTGATGCTCTAGATTTTTAACTTTAGAAAAACTATTTTCGTGAATGGCTAAATCAACTGTCCAGGGTTTTAAAGCCTTTACTGTAGGCTCGATAATTTCGGTGTGTGATGTGCTTAATTCGACGATCAATATTTTCATTTCGATTTAAAATATGACACAAATTCAAGATATCAACAACTGGAAATCCATCTCCAATCGTGATGTTGTCGATTTGATTACCGACGTGGATTACTTCTTTGAGCTTTTGCCGTGCTTTCAAGAAAAACCCACGTCTTACCCCACCGATTTAATTGCTTAACATCGGTCTTATCAACTTCTTTCATAATACGACTGTGAAGTTGATTAAAAAACATATCGTCCATCGGTAATTCGACGGGGTCATGTTCTTTAAGGGTTTGTATTATTTTTAATTGTTCCAGTTTCATTCTGCCTCCAAATATTTAGTATTTAATTCCGTTAAAAATCCACCGACTTCATGAGTCCAAGTTTTAAGTTCTTTTTGTCCCTCTAAAGCTTCTTTCAATTTCAATAGTGCATGTCTGTAGTTTGCTTTCGCTGTATCAT
>JAYUQO010000178.1:0-10147 GCA_043756765.1 Bdellovibrio sp.
GAAAGGATCAACTTCGACAATTTCGCTGAATTCATTCACTAACTGATTATAGTTTTCAAAATATCTGGATTTTTTTCTTTGGTACCAACCTAGTTCCCGTGGTGGGTTCATCGGCTGTCTGATTTGTTCTGCCCATTCGGCTAGTGCCAATGAAAAATCATTATTACTGATGACTAAGTCAGGTTTAAATTCTTGAAAAGATTCTGATGACGAATACCCACTGTGGACCGTAATTTTTTTTCCTGTGATACTTGTTAGTTCAAGATTTTGTTCAAGGCTTTTAGGAAATGCGATTTGCACTTTAAAGCCAGCTGACATCAACAACTCATTCAACGTCGCCACATTTTCAACATAGTAAGGATTATTTGTGTGCTCTTCAGTAACTAATAATATTTTTTGGATTTTATCACCATAGTGAATATGAATATACTTTTTAAATAAGTCGACAGCTGATTCTTTATCTACAGGACAGATATTATTAAAGCCAGCTGGATAAATATTCGCATCGACGTTAGTGATTTTATAACCAGCATCACGAATGTCATAGCTAGAATAAATTGGATATTCTAATTGTGCTGTGCGCTTTTTAAACCAAGCCATCACTTTATCAATTTTTAAACAAATATTTTTATGCAGTTCTAATTGTGCTTTTTCTTGTTTAGAATTTTCTTGTGTTGTTTTCTCCATTAAGCACCTTTTTCGTAAAGCCAAAGTTCTATTTTTTTTTGTAAGAATTCTAATTGAATGACGATCTGACCTGTTTGTAAAGACCCTGATGTTTGATTTTCTAAATGAATATTTTTAGCTTTTTGTATGCAGTCAAATAACGTCATCGCTATTTTTTTTCTATAAGATAAATCCCGTTTAGAATCATCTAAATAGCCTTCGAAAAAATTATACCTTGAAATCAATACATCATAAGCACGCTGATACTGTTCAGCATCCATTTCAATCACATAATAAAATTGAACTTGAATTTCCTTTAGAAATTGAATTTCTTCAACACAGTACTGATCACAATTAAAATCTAATGCCCAGCGAAGCGATTCTAGTGAATCTTTTTTAGAACTTTGTGATTGCACGACTCTGGACAAAAATTGACGGCGTTGGGTGTTTTCGAAGTTATCTAGCGGAACCTTAACTTTTGCTAAGTTCTTTAGCAACATAGACTGCGTCTTAATATAATCTAAACGGCTTAAGCTACTTAATTGCAAAGCTTCCTGTAAATTAAGAATAGCTTTTTCTGGCAACGACATTTGATCGTAGACTTTAGCCAAATGAAGTAAGATATCTATTCTTTTTTGATCATTTTGTTCAGTGTCAATTTTTTGTCTTGCGACCAATAAAAACTTTTCAGCTTTTTCGTATTCACCTAAAACAATAAATTTTTTAGCTTCATCTAATTCATAGGTTTTTTCAACTTCAACTGATGGTTGACTTTGAAAAAGTGAACAGCCTAAAAAGATGAATCCAGTCACTATATAGATTGTAAGCTTGCTACAGACTTTGAATTTTTTCGAAAATGTTTTTAAGTGTTTGAACATAGTCACTATCTTGTCCGACTTCTTGGCATTTGTACACCTTTAGATGGCTGCCGAACTTAGACTTTGATTCAGTTAAATGGTCTTGAAGCTGTTTAAAATAGTTTAGGTACTGTTGAATTGTTTGATCTTTGGCTACAGTTTGTATGTTCCAGTTCAACGACCGATTAATGATAATCGATTTTAAGTTATAACCTTGTTTATAAATTTCATGACTCAGTTTCTGGGCCTCATTTAATCGGCTGCGATCAAGCCCCGTCACTAAAATAAATTCTGTTTCTTGTGACGCTAATAACTTATGCGCTGCCCAAACTTGTCTTTCAAGTGGTGTTTGCCATTTTTGCACAGCAGAAAAAAATGCAGATAATTCTTTAATAAATTCTGATCCCGTTAAACTTTCTAATGTTTTTAAAACTTGTTGGGTTCCAATATTTAAAACTTTTTTTAGAAACGGAGTATTCTTTTGATCAGCTTCTCTAAACCACTGAGCGACACCTTCATTAAACAGCTGGGCTAATTTTTCTGCCGAGTGCAAAAACTGCCATGTGTGCTGCGCCGGGGGAGTATCTAATATAACAATATCATAAACTTTAGATTCAACATATTTCTGTAATTGATATAACGCTGTGAAGTCTTGCGATCCACTGAGTTTTGTTGATAACTGCTGGTACAATTTATTTTTTAAAAGTTTTTCGACTTCAATCAAATCCGAATTTCGAGATTTAATTTTCTGACTGGCTTCTGTGATAAAATCTTTGAATGTTTGTTCATGATTTAATGTACAGGCAAAAAGATTTTCCTGAACTTGGTGTATTTCGCCATCAGCTTTAATTCCTAAAGCTTGCGCTAATCTTTGTGATGGGTCAATTGTCATGACTAAAACTTTTTTATTTTCTAAAGATAACCCAACACCTAATGCTGCTGAAATTGTGGTTTTGCCTACCCCGCCTGAACCAATACAAATGATTGTTTTTGTTTTCTGTTCAAACTGGATCATGCCAAACCCTTAGCCAGTTCTCTAAGATAATTCGCTAGATCAGTTAGTAATTCAGTCGTGTTGATTTTTGGAAAATAAGGAATAATTTGAAAATCAATTTTTTCTTTTGATAAAAGTTGCTTTGATTTTTCTTGCTGTGCGAGTTGCAAAGTAAAATAATTTTTCAGCTCGGTAGATTCGCTCTCAATTTGTTTTTCATTGACGTTGAAAACTTTATTTAAATATACTTTTGGCACTAAACCGAATTCATTTTTGATTTGATGATACAGTTCTATAGTTTCAGTAATGGGTAGTTCTTCAGGTAATGTGACAATATGAATATGACAAAATTCTGGGTTTCTGAGCCATTGATTAATTCCGCGCGATTGTTCACCCATTGGGCCAAAACGAATTGTTTCAGATAAGGCAAGTGGCGCGCGTAAGGCTGATAAAAAATGTCCTGTGGCAAAAGAATCAAAAACAATTTCTTGATAGCGCATTTCAGGGCCGTGGTGTCTTGGACCTGAGGTGGCTTTGCCTAAAATGGCTAATTCTTTTAAGCCTGGCGCAATTTCAATTAAAGATTTTGAAATCGGATTTTGAAAAAATAATTTGTACAAAGATTCCACTTTGAGTAAATGCAAAGCATACTCTTTCAGACAGTTTTCTGCGTTCCACTGCGCTACATCCAGTTGAATTTTTTGATTGTCTAAAGTAAATGAAAACTGAGAGGGTTTGTAACCTAAACCAGGAATCCTTAAATAATCTGTGTAAAAACTTCTTTCATTTATTTCTGCTAATAAAACGGGCTCAGACTGATTCTGATCTTGGGCTTTAGAGGCAAAACCGATTTTTAGAGCTAATCCAGCCGCAAAAAAGGACTTTCCGACTCCGCCTTTACCAGTTACAAAATGAATTTTCTGATTATTCTGTGATTTCAATTCAGTTCCTCAAAATTCGGGTTGCCTTTGCTTATCAATTAATCTAGTTTCGCAATGTAAAATAACCAGCTAAATAATCAGCTAAATGACCTGTCAAATACAGCTATATAGTAAAAGGAGACTCTGTGAAAGCACAAGTTCAAATCACTGAAGGTTTACAAAGAAAAATCAATATCGAAATCCCTAAAGACTCTGTTGAGACAGCTTTCGAGAAAGTTTACCAAAGCATTCAAAGAAACGCACAGATCAAAGGTTTCCGTAAAGGGAAGGCTCCTTTAGCGACGATCAAGTCTTTATACAAATCCCAAGTTTCTGGTGATGTGGCTCAGGATTTAATCCAATCGCACTACCCTATAGCTTTAAAAGACAATAACATCGATCCAATCAGCTATCCTGAATTTGAATTCGAAGATCCAACTGAAGATAAAGATTTTAAATTCACAGCAATTTTAGAAGTTCGTCCTGATGTTAAAATTAAAAAATGGGAAAACTTAGAAGTTGAAAAAGAAAAATATATTTTCAATGAAACAGAATTTAACAAAGTCATCACGAATGTCCGTCAATCAAAAGCAGAACTTGTACCAGTGTTAGAAGATCGTCCAGCGCAAAACGGTGACATGGCTATTATTGATTTCGAAGGTTTTGTTGATGGCAAACCATTAGAAAATGGTAAAGGTGTTGATCACAATCTTGAATTAGGTGCTAAACAATTTATCGAAGGTTTTGAAGAAGGCGTTGTTGGAATGAAAATCGGCGCTAGCAAATCTGTTCATTTGAAATTTCCAGATCCTTACCATTCAGTTGAAATTGCTGGAAAACCAGTTGAATTCAAAGTGACTTTAAAATCATTAAAGAAAAAAGACATGCCTGAGTTAACTGACGAATTATTAACTCAAATCGGTGCTAAACAAACTGTTGAAGAATTCAAAAACACGGTTAAAAAAGATATGGAACAAACTGAAACAAAACGTATCGAAGATAGTTTCAAAAATCGTTTAGTTAAAAAATTAGTTCAAGAAAATCCGGTCGATGTTCCAGCTACTTTATTAAAAGAACAAAAAGCAACTTTGATTGCTGATTTCAAAAAACGTATGTCTGAACAAGGCATGCAAGAAACTGAATTCGAAGCCTATGTTAACAAATGGGATTCTGATTTCGCCAAAACCGCTTCTGAAATGATTCAATCAAGTTTCTTGATCGATGCATTAGCTGAAAAACATGAATTACACTGTAAAGATGAAGATCTTGATATCAAGTTCGATGAGTACGCGAAACAAACTGGTATTGAATTGGCACGTATTCGTGAATGGTATTCTAAACCTGATCAAGCTAGTCGTTTAACTTATATGATCACTGAAGAAAAAGTCATGAAACTTTTATCTTCAAAAGCGAAAATCAAAGAAGTTGAAGCTAAAGACATCAAAGAAGAACAAAACTAATTATTTAGTTAATGTTTTTAAAGTCTTCCAAGCCTTTAAATAGGAATAGGCTTGGTAGGCTTGATAGTCTGTTTTAAAAACTTTTTCTTTATCTGTTAATTCTATTTCTTTTTTGCTGGCTAAATCTTTCCACCAAACCACTGTGTTAGTTTTTATCTTAGCTGCCGCAGCTTTTTTTTCTTTATCGCCTTTTAAATGGCCTGCAATATCTTGTTCGCGAATTTCTTTTTTATCGCTTATTGCCTTGGCAAAAACCTCAGCGTCTATGTCTTCAATTTCAATATCAGGTTTGATGCCTTCAGCTTGAATAGAAGTACCACTTGGCGTGTAATAGCGGGCTACAGTGAGCTTTAAACCGCTACCGTCACCTAATTTAATCACTGACTGAACTGAACCCTTACCAAAACTTCTTTCTCCGACGATGATCGCTTTTTTATTGTCTTGTAAGGCACCAGCTACAATTTCACTGGCGCTGGCAGAATATTCGTTGATCAAAACAATAATAGGCACATTCATATATTTTGCTTTTTTACTGGCGTAAGTGACTTCTTTATTTTTAATATCGCGGGCCACTGTGCTAACGATTACCCCTTCGTTAATAAATAAATCACTGATTTTAATTGCTTGTTCAAGAAGACCACCTGGGTTTCTTCTTAAGTCGATCAAAAGACCTTCGATTTTATTATTATGTTTTTTGCTGTGATCAGCTAATGCCGTTTCTAATTCTTTGCTGGTTGTTTCAATAAAACTTGTGATTTTCACATATAGATAAGACCCATCTAACGGGGTCACTTTAACTGATTTAATTTTTACATTACCACGAACAACAATGATATCTTTAGGTTTGTCTAAACCGTCACGAATCACAGACAATGTAACGGGTTGGCCTTTTTTGCCCTTCAGCAGCGCCGAAGCCTCAACTAAAGTAAAACCTTTAGTAGTCTGACCATCGATAGCGACAACTTTATCACCCGCTTTGATTCCGGCCTTCCATGCCGGTGTATCCTCAATCGGAGAAATAATAGTAAGAATATTATTTTGAATAGAAATTTCGATTCCTAAACCACCAAATTCGCCAGCAGTTTCAGATTCAAAATCTTTAAAAATTTCTGCCGGCATGTAGTTTGTATGTGGATCTAATTCTTTAAGCATGCCCTTAATAGCTCCTTGCACTAATTTTTTAGTATCTACGGGTTCAACGTAATACTGCTGAACAAGATTGAGTATTTTAGAAAAGTTTTGTAAATCTGAATAACGATCCTCAGCCCATGAAATCATTGGGCGACCAAAAAAAGTCACAATAACTGTCGTCGCTAGAAATAAAAAGTATTTATTGATCTTCATGCTTTATCCTTATTTTTAACCTTATCCAGTTCGAGGGATTGATCGCTACGTCTTCATGTCGAAGTTCAAAATAAAAGTCTTTTGTGTTTGTTTCAGCTAAAGTCTGATTTGATTCGACTTTATCATTCACTGCGACTTTGATATTTTTAACATTGGCATAAACAGAATAATAATCACCCGTATGCTTTATGATTAATGATTCTCCCCAGTAGGGTATTTGGTCACTAAAAATGACCCGTCCTGGACCGAAAGCTTTGACTTGTCCCACTGGTAGACCTGAAAATACTAGGCCTTTGACTAAAACATCGTATTGGTCTTTCGAAGATTTCTGAAGTCCGTATTTTTGAATTATAGGATTACCCACTGGCAAACTTAAGGTTTTTTTAAAGAAAATAAAATTTTGTGGATCAGTTAAGATCAAATTCTTTTTCTGTTCGTCTTCAAGAATAAGCAATTGTTTTTCCTTTTCTTCTAGACTTTTCAATAATTTCTTGAGTGATAGATTAATTTGATGAATTTGGTTTTGTTCGTATTTTAATTCAGAGACCTCAAGATCGAGCTCAACAATTTGATCGATTTCATATTGGCTGATTTTTTTGAAAAAATTAAGATTGCGATCTGCTTTTGATAAATTAGCTGTGACAAGTGGGTTTGCCCAGTTAATTTTTTTTAACTGGGCCATTGCAAAAATTCTTTGATTTATGGTTTTTTTATTTTGTTGAATCTTAAATTCTAAGATTTTAATTTTTTCATTAATCAAGTTAAGATTAGCAAAGTTATCAGCTGCTTTTTGTTGTGTTGAAAAAATTTCTTTTTCGATTTGAATAAGTACTGCTTTACTAGAAGCAAAAGACGGGATCGGCAAAAGGGATAAGATGATAAAAAAAAATTTAGTCATTATTATAAATTTGTTTTAATTGCTGCTTTAAAACTAAGAATGATGTGATTGCGAACAAAAAAGATAATGCTACAAAAAGAAGACAGGTTTGATCAGTTGATAAAAAGCTTATTCGGTCGCTGATGTAGTACATTTCTTTCTGTGAACTTAGTTTTTGACTGACTAGCGAAAAACTGCCCCATGCAAATATAAATGCGGTTGTTAAAACAACTAAATAATCTAACCAAAGTTGTTTAATCAATGAAAAATAAATTTTTTGATAACTACGACCAAATAAAGACTGAATTTCAATTTCTTTTCTTTGGTAAAGAATAATAATTTTAATAAAAAAGAAAGTCATAAACGCAATAACACCCAGTAGACCCAGACTGGTTCCTAAAATATAACGTTCAATGATTTTTCTGATATTGATCATCTTTTGTGACCATTGGCTAAGATCAGATACATCTTCAATTAATTCATTTGTTTTGATTGAGCTTTTTAAAAATGAATCTTTTTCTGATTCTGAATTAAAGTTCAGTTCAACAACTTGCGGTATTAAATCTTCGATATCGACAATGCTTAAAATATTTTTTGAATAATCGCCGAAGCTTTTCTGAAATTCGTTAATAGATTCGTTTTTATCGATTATTTTAAATTCAAATTTATAGTCTTTTTTTAATTGAGCTATTAAAATTTCAACTTCATTTTTTTCAGTTGACGTTTTTAAATAGATATTTACTTTATTCATGTCATCAGAATTAACTAAAAAATTATTGAAGTTTTTATTTAATAACTGTGTATAAATTAAAAAAACCACAATTAGAAAATTGAACAGGTTAAATAGTGATCTCATTGAATCTCGCCCTGCTTAAGATGAATTTCATTGTGTTTTCTAATGCTCAATAAACTTTCATCGTGAGTTATAAATAAAACTGTGACATTCTTTGTGGATAAGTCTGTTAGTAAATCAAATACGACGCGACTTGCGGTCTTATCTAAATTACCTGTCGGTTCGTCAGCTAAAATCAGTTCTGGCTGATGAATCAAAGCCCTAGCCAGTGCAATTTTTTGTTGCTCACCGCCAGATAAAGATTCAGGAAATTCGTCTTTCACACTGACAGGTAAGTTCACAGTTCGAATAATTTGTTCTATGCGTTCATTGATCTGAAGATTTGATAATTTCAAATGTTCTATAGGTAATGCTAGTTGTTTTTTAATAGACTGATCTGTAATCAATTTAAAGTCTTGAAATACTAAACCAATTTTTCTGCGGTATTCATGAATCGTGTCGTAATTAAATTCGTTCAGATTACGATTAAAAACTTCGACTTGCCCGCTGGTGCATTTTTGCTGAAGCGATAAAATTTTAAATAAAGTTGATTTACCGGCACCTGAATGGCCTGTTAAAAAAATAAATTCGCCTTTATTAATTTTTAAATTAATGTTCTTTAGAACAGGTTTATCAGCTTGATAGACTTTATATACGTGCTTAAATTCAATCATTTAGACTTTGCCTTCGTGAACTAAATCAATCATATCTTGATGTAACTTTTCAGATTCTTTTTTTAGATTCATTGACTGATTTTTTTTTTGGATTTTTTCATAGGTCAATTCGTGAGTTCTAATGACCCGACCACTTTTAAAAACTCGACAGACTATTTTTTTGTGATCAGATCCCCAGTCTTCTGTTTGCACATGAAGACTTTCGCCACGAATAATAAGGTCTGTATTAATAGATATTTTCATCAGTTTTATCTTAAAACCGCAGGTGTGGATTGAGTAAGTTTTATTGTGTTTTATGACCTTGGTCTAGGTCAGTGTAAATAGCCCAGTACATTTAAGTACTTAGCATATTTCACATCATAATGTGGAATATGCTTGATAAAACACACTATGATGCCGTATAGTCTAACTAGTGGAACTTTATAGGTTTTTATCTTTACCTGATTCTAGCTTTATGCTTTTAGGCCCTCGTGGAACGGGCAAGAGCACCCTTATTCGAAGCCGTATCCCTGTCGATTTGGAAATAGATTTATTACAATCAAAAAACTATTTACCGCTAATGGCTAATCCATCAGAGTTGCAAAGAATGACTCAACATTTGAAAGCTGGTTCGTGGGTGTTTATTGATGAAATTCAAAAAATACCATCGCTTCTTGATGAAGTTCATAGTCTATATGAAAAAAAGAAGCTGCAGTTTGCTCTAAGTGGATCTAGCGTGAAAAAATTGCGACGACAGGGTGCAAACTTATTAGCTGGTCGCGCTTTAAGCGCTCACTTATTTCCGATGACGTATCATGAATACAACAAAGTTTTAGATTTAGAACAAGCTATTGCATGGGGAACATTACCTAAAACAATAAATGAAAAAAAGTCTAGAGCAGACTTTTTAACTTCTTATGTTGAAACATATCTCAGAGAAGAACTCATTGAAGAAGGTCTGATTAGAAAACTCGAACCGTTTATGAGATTTTTAAGTATTTGTGGAATATACAATTCTCAAATACTCAATGTTGAAAATATAGCACGCGAAGCATTTATAAGTAGATCAACTGTTCAATCCTATTTTGAAATTTTAGAAGAAACACTTATCGGATTTCGCTTACCTAGCCTACAAGTTAAGTTTTCGCCTAAAGAATTAACTCATCCGAAGTTTTATTTGTTCGATAATGGAGTCAGCAGAGCTTGTGCACAATTAGCCTATGAAGATGTCGATTCAGTTTGGACTGGCTTTGCTTTTGAAGCACTGATCATTAATGAAGTTAAAGCGTATAACCGATACCTAAAAAAACAAAAAGATTTTTACTACTACAAATACAGCGGTGGTTATGAAATAGACCTAGTTATAGAGAATAAGAAAAAAACTATTTCAAGCCCTCAGGAATTCACGGCTATTGAAATTAAATCTGCGAAAAAATGGGATAAAAGATGGAACGATCCACTTATCGACTTCAAAGAAAAGTCTAGAGGTAAAGTCAAAAAACTGATCGGAATATACAGAGGATCAGAAGTACTTATTCAAAATG
>JAYUQO010000179.1:0-10146 GCA_043756765.1 Bdellovibrio sp.
TGCGCCCATCGACCGTTCCCATCCATTATAATTGCTGCGTGTTTAATATGCGACATTTGTATCAGATTGTTAAAATTGATTTTTCTTTTTCTTCAGCTAATTGATCAATTTTTTTGATAAAATCATCAGTGATTTTTTGAATATCAGTTTCACCTTTTTTAGCTTCGTCTTCGCTGACAAGTTTGTCTTTTAAAGCTTTTTTAACTTCTTCGTTAGCATCACGTCGTGATAAACGGATTGCGACACGGCCTTCTTCAGATATTTTCTTAACTTGTTTAGCCAAGTCTTTTCTTCGTTCTTCGGTTAAGTCAGGAACTTTCAAACGAATCACTTTACCATCATTAATTGGTGCCATACCAATATCAGATTTTACGATGCTCATTTCAATTTCTTTTAAGATAGAACCTTCCCAGGGCGCAATTAAAAATGTTTTTGCATCAGGAGTAGAAACTGAAGCCACTTGATTCAGCGGAGCCAACTGGCCGTAGTAGTTAATACGGATAGCATCTAGCATTGAAACTTGAGCTTTGCCTGTACGAACTTTTTTAAGGTCTTCAATTAATGAAGCAATTGTCTTTTCCATTTTAGTTTTTGCAGAATTTTTTGCATTTTCAATCATCATTTTCTCCGTGAAAAAATCTTTAAAATTTAATTGGTTATTCGTATATTAAACTGGTTATTTTACAATCGTTCCAATTTTTTCACCTGTCACAGCTTTAAGGATATTGCCAGCTTTGGCTAAATCAAAAGTCATGATAGGTAATTTATTATCCATACAAAGGCTGATCGCTGTTGAATCCATCACTTGTAAGCCCTGTTTTAAAACATCGATATAGCTGATTTGATCATATTTTTTAGCATCTGAGTGCTTTGTTGGATCTTTATCATAAATGCCATCAACTTTTGTGGCCTTCATAAGAACTTGCGCATTGATTTCCATCGCACGTAAAGACGCTGCAGTATCTGTTGTAAAATAAGGATTTCCAGTACCAGCTCCGAAAATAACAATACGACCTTTTTCAAGATGTCTGATCGCACGACGACGAATGTAAGGTTCAGCTATCTCAGCCATTTCAATAGCGGATTGTACACGTGTTGGAACTCCGGCTTTTTCTAATGCGTCTTGAAGAGCTAAAGCATTAATACAAGTTGCTAACATTCCCATGTAATCTGAACTTGCTCGGTCCATACCTTCAGCAGAAGCGGCAACCCCACGAAAAATATTTCCGCCACCAATCACCAAACCAATTTCCACACCAGTTGCATGCGCTAATTTGACGTCTTCAGCAATTTGTTTAATCACTGCTGTGTTAATACCCTGACCTTGTGTACCGGCTAAAGCTTCTCCGCTGAGTTTCAATAATATTCTTTTATAAACTGGTTTTTTCAAAGAAGCCCCCGTAGTCATATTGTAAGCTGCCATGGTTTGGCGAGTACTTGTCAATGTGCAAAGGTTATCAGGGAATATTGCAATGATCAAACATCACAAACAAAAAAGGCTCTGAAAACAGAGCCTTTTAAGACATTTTAGGTCAAAATGTTAAATATTGAATAACTAGTGAGCTTTAGTTTGAGCTGCGACTTCGGCCGCGAAATCGACAACTTTTTTCTCGATACCAGCGCCTAACTCAAAACGAACGAATCGTTTAATAGTTAAATCGCCACCAGCTTTTTTAGAACATTCTTTAGCGTAAGCAGTAATACTTAGATCAGGGTTTTTAACAAACGGCTGATCAACAAGACAGTTTTCAGCTAAGAACTTTCTGATTTGGCCTTCGACGATTTTATCAATCATTTCAGGTTTTTTGCCAGATTCTAAATTTTTCTGTTTAAGAATATCTTTTTCTTTAGCCACAGTTTCAGGCGACATAGAATCAGAAGATAAAGCCATTGGATTCATTGCAGCGATATGCAAACACACATCAGAAGCAAAAGTTTTAGCTTCGGCAGATTTAGCGGCTGCAGAAGTTGAACCAGTCACTTCAATCATAACGCCGATTTTACCTTCTCCATGAATGTAAGTGTGAACAAGACCTGTATCATTTGTTGTGTATTTTTCAGCACGACGAATAACAATGTTTTCACCAAGAGTAGCAATCGCTTCTTTTAAAATATCGCCCACTTTTTTAGACGTATTTTTTGCGTAAGCTTGAACTAAAATATTTTCAGTCGAAGAAGACGTCGCAACATGTGAAGCGATATCAGATACGAAATTTTTAAATCCGTCGTTACGAGCCACAAAATCAGTTTCAGAATTGATTTCAACAACAGCTGCTGTTTGACCAACAGTGATTGCTGTAACAGCACCTTCAGCAGCAATTCGATCAGATTTTTTCGCAGCTGCAGAAAGACCTTTTACTCTTAACCATTCAACAGCGGCTTCGAAATCACCTTTTGATTCTTCAAGAGCTTTTTTACAATCCATCATTCCTGCGCTTGTTTTTTCGCGCAGTTCTTTAACCATACTTGCAGAAATAGACATGATAAATCCCCTTACAAATTCAACAGAGTATTACTCTGCTGAATCGTCTTTCTTTTCTTCGTTAAGTTCTGCTTCGATTTCGATTAAGTCAGCAGTTCCCGCAGCAACTAGCTTGCGTGATTTACTTGATTTAACAACTGTAGGACCAGCAGCTTTTTTAGGTTCTTCTTTACCTTTAACTGGCGGACGAGCACCTTTTTTAGCAGGAGCTTCGAAAGTTGGTTCAGCTTTATTGTCAGATGCTTTATCAGTTTGTGAACGAACATTTTGTTCCCAAATTTCAGCACCTTCCATGTAAGCGTCAGCGATTAAGTTAGAAAATAATTTGATTGAACGAATTGCATCGTCGTTTCCTGGAATTGGAAAATCAACAATTTCAGGATCAGAATTTGTATCAGCGATGGCCACTACTTTGATTCCTAATTTTTTAGCTTCAGCAACTGCGATATGTTCTTTTGGAAGATCCACAACAAACATAACAGAAGGAAGAGATTTCATTTCACGGATACCTTCAAGGTATTCAGTTAATCTTGTGTATTCATTTTCAAGACCAGCGCGTTCTTTTTTAGTTAATAAATTGAAATCGCCTGATTCTTTCATTTTGTCGATTTTGCGTAAACGATCAATAGATGCCTTGATAGTTTGGAAGTTTGTTAACATTCCACCTAACCAACGTTTAGTCACAAAAAATTGTCCGCATTTTTTTGCGGCTTCTTGAACGGGTTCGATCGCTTGTTTTTTTGTTCCAACAAGGATCATTGTTCCACCTTCAGCAGCAATACTTTTAACAAAGTCTGCAGCTTGATTTGCACGAACTACAGTTTTTTGTAGATCGATAATGTGAATACCGCCACGAGCAGTAAATACATAAGGTTTCATTTTCGGGTTCCAGCGTGATGTTTGATGTCCAAAGTGTACGCCAGCGTCTAACATTTCTTTCATGTTAACTTGTGCCATGAGATTTCCTTTTTTTCTGGTTAAGCCTCCAAGTCTGCAGAGCCTAGGTCAAAAGGGTGTTGTCATTGCGACAGACAGCTAATTCCTAAGTGTTTCCGTTGCAACCAATTTAAGCAACGGACCAGTGTTTACTGACTTGTGTGTTATAGTGGGGATCAGAGTTATCATAGGGTATTTTCAGAGGCAAGCTTTACCTCTAAAAAATAGACCCAGGAAGCAGACTCAAAATCGAATAAGCAAAATGGTCACATTGTCTAAGTATAGTACAGCCATTTAGCCCAAAAACTAATACATACACTTTGGTGTCTGGTATGGTTGTCGCTAGGTAAATTTAATATGAATAGCACATTACTTACATTCATTTTTGTGACAGCCTTAGCTTTAACTGCTCAAGCGGGCTCTGGTTTATTCAATGACCCTGGTTATAGCAGTTTTTGGATCAATCGGGATTCATCGGAATACGGTATTTCTTTGGATAAGGCCTATACAAATTTTAAAAATTTGAAATCAGAAGAAATTATTGTAGCAGTCATTGATACAGGCGTTGATTACAATCATGAAGATTTAAAAAATGTCATGTGGGTTAACCGCGGTGAAGTTGCAGGTAACGGATTAGATGATGATCAAAATGGTTATGTTGATGATGTACATGGGATTAATCTTTTAGAAAGAAACACAAACGGCGAAGGCACGGGTAATCCGATGGATGACCATCTTCACGGAACATTAAGTGCAGGCATCATTGGCGCTGAACAAAACAATAAAATTGGTATTACAGGGATCGCATCAAATGTAAAAATTATGGCGATCAGAGCTATTCCGTCTGATAAAGATGAAAAAGATGTGGATGTTGCTGAGGCTTTAATTTATGCCGCTAAAAATGGAGCTAAAATTATCAACTGCAGTTTTGCAAAGCGCGCTAACGAAGGCGGATCGCTGATTAGTGAGACCTTAGATTTTATAGCTAAAAAATATGGAGCGTTAGTAATTGCAGGAGCTGGTAACTTTAAAGAAAACATTGATCAAAAACCAGTTTACCCAGCATCACTAACCAATGATAATTTAGTCGTTGTTGCAGCGACAGATCGCGATGGCAAATTAGCTTATTTTTTTAGCCATGGGCTTATTGGCGTTGATGTGGCAGCACCCGGTGTTGATATTTATTCGACAATTTTAAATAATAAATACGCGTTTTATTTTGGAACATCAATGGCCACGCCTGTTGTTTCAGGAATTGCCGCTGAAGTTTGGTCAAAATTTTCAAAATTAAGTTATAAAGAAATTAAATCTGTTATTTTAAATTCGACAACACCGAATAAAAATCTTAAAAATAAAATTTTAACTGGTGGCCATGTTGATTTATATAAAGCTTTATTATTGGCTAGCGAAATCGGAAGTTAAATTATTTTTGTAGTAGTTGTAGAAGTTTAGCGAATTGTCTTTGAATGGACAATAAATCACTTGTTTTAAATTGCTCATTTGTATCGAAAAAAACTAGCGCGTTCGTATACAAATCGAATTCATAAGTACAGTTGATGTCATAATAATAAAAAATAGGACGTTTGGTGATTATATCAATATAAATAGAGGCATAGGGAATTTTCGCATTGTATTTTCCAAACATGAACTTTTCATACTTCTCTTTTTTTGCAAAAACAGTAAAATTTTGATTATCTTTAAAATCAAAGATAATATCAAAATCTTGATCAAATAAGGATACAAAATTCATGGCATTTTTTATATTAGTTAATGATTGTTCGTAATCCATATCTAAACTATTCGGCTTTATTAGCTTATGATTAGACTGGACTTAGGTCGATTAAAAATCCGAAAACTGAATCGATGCCAACTGTAATACGTTTATATGAGCACAGAAAGCTGGAAACTAATTTGCTTAAAGGCAATATATGGAATTAAAAATTATACAGAAAGAGTATTTTGAGTTGGTTGTTAAATTAAACAGATCGAATAAGCTAAAAAATGAAAAATCAAATTTAAGATTCAAAATTATTAAACCAGAAGCAGAACAAGATAGCCATCTTTATGCGGTATTATCTGGAGACAAGAAAATTGCTATATCTATAAAAAAATTAACAACATTTTGGAAAACAACAGGATTTTCTGGCCAGTATGAACTAGAAAAATTTGTTACTCAAATATTAAATGAAAATTTACAAGTTGGTAAAAAAGACTACACAGAACTTATTTTAGAGAAGTTATTTCCAAAATAAAGAACTACATTTCAGTTCGCAGATCTGTTTTTTCCGTAGCTGATTCGTTAGTAAAATCATGCTGAGCTAATTTAAAATCACCAAAACCGAGTGCAGCCAATGTTAATTGGGATTGCATGAATGACCCCATAAGGTTTGCGTAAGGGCTAACTTGTGCTGAAGCAATCCATAAATTTTGAGTTTTATGTAAAGTTCCATTTGAATTTAATTTTAATTCTCCGCCAGTGATGGGGGAACTCATCGAAATTCTTTCGGCCTTTATATTTTCAGCCATTTCAGGGAAAGCACGCTTAATCTGACGTTTCATTTTCTTTAAAACTTCACCGATATTTTCTGTTTCTTCGCTGGTGTTTAAATCAACAAAACCTAACCACTGTGACATCTGTTGATTTTTTTGAACTGGCGAAACATCAGCTGTTATTGCAGCCTGATAACGACCGATACAAGGGCCTAAGCCATCATCTGTTGTGCCATCAAGAACAAATAGATTATTTTTATTAATGGTTGTGTCTTCGTGGTAAAGATCAAGACCCACAGTCATCCAGTAGTGGGCTTTTTTGAGTTTAACTTTAGCGCGGGGATTTAAAACATCATCAGAAACCAATGCTGCTAAATCACGAATTTGACCGGCAAAAATAAAATTTTGTGCATAAAAAGATTTTGAACCGTTCACCACAACATGGCTGACCTGAGCATCAGCTTTAGCATTTTCATTTTGTTGAAAAGCAATTTGGGTGACGTGGGATTTTAAAATTGTTTCCCCTTGATATTTTTCTTTAAGTAAATTCACAATTTGATGAAATGGTAAATTTAATTTTAATTCCGATGGACTTAAGAAATATGAGAACTGATCGTAAAATTCTGGCGACTTATCACCAAAGCCCACAAAGGGTTTAAATCCAGATGCATCATAAGTTTCCGGTAAATTTTCAGATTGTTCATTGATTAATTTTAAACTAATTAAATTTTCAATTTCTTGGATGGCTTTAAATGATAAATCTGTTGCTGGTAAATAGCGTAAACCGTTTTCTAATGTGCTATTAGCTAACTGTGTGGGTCTGTGTGATCCACCAGTGATATTTTCTGCTTCAACTAACAAAACATTTTTTGTGTCTTGTGATAGTCGGGTTGCGATTGTTTGGCCGGTTAAGCCGCTTCCAATGATGATGTAATCGTAGATGTGCATACTCATACGATCAAAAAAGTTTTAGGTTGTGGCAACTAAAAAAAGATTGAAATCAGCTAACGCATTTAATCATTACTAAAGTAAGCTCATTGGATCAACATCCACCAAAACCTTGACCTGCGTGGGAACCCACTTTTCGTCAGATAAGATTTGACGTGCGAACTGATTAAGCTCTTGAGATTTATCACTTTTAAGCAGCAAGTGATAACGAAATTGATTTTTAATTCGGGCCAATGGCGATGAAGCTGGGCCTAGAATTTCAATTTGTGAATAAAACTGTGGAAATTTCTCTTTCAATGCTTGGCACCGTTGTAAAATGATTTTACTGGTGTTTAGTGCTTTTTCTTGATCCATAGCCTGAATCCGAAAAGAAACTATTTTTTGAAACGGCGGATATTTTAAAGGATTACGGTTAATTAATTCTTGTTTCGCAAAACCTATGAAGTCATGTTTTACGGCAAACTGTAAAGATTCGTGTTCAACATTGTACGCTTGAATAATCACATGGCCTGGGGCCTCGTCTTTTCCGATATGTCGGCCGGCTCGGCCGCTCATTTGGGTCATCAGTTGAAAACTTTTTTCTGATGATCTAAAATCGGGTAAATTAAAACCCACATCAGCTAATAGTAATCCCACCAATTTTAACTTCGGAAAATCAAGCCCTTTGGCAATCATTTGTGTTCCGATCAAAATATCAATTTCACCGCTTTCCATGTCGGCGATTAATTTTTCCATATCAGATCTTTGTGTGATTTCATCACGATCAGCACGTGCAATATTTTTATCAGGAAATAAAACCCTTAAGTCTTCTTCAACTTTTTCAGTTCCTAATCCCAATGGGGTTAATTCGCCTTCATTGCAATCCGGACATTTTGTTTGATGGTTTTGATGATAATCACAGTAATGACAAACTAAATGATGTCTTCCGTGTAAAGTTAAACTGATATCACAGTTAGGACAATCAGCTGTGTAACCACAACTTGGACAAAAAACAACTTGGGCCATACCGCGACGATTTAATAGCAAAGCAACTTGTTCGTTGTTTGCTATGGATACTTTCATTTTTTTAAGAAGCAGTGTTGATAGCCAAAATGGAGTCGTCGATTTGCGATCAGGATTTTCTTTTTCTAAACGCATATCTACAACAGAAATATCAGGCAGGGGTCTATTTTCAACACGCTCTTTTAGGGTGTGTAAACTATATTTATTTTCGATGGCGTTTTTCCAAGATTCTAAACTAGGTGTTGCCGAACCTAAAACGACAGCACAATTATTCAATTTTGCTAGCATGATCGCGCAATCACGACCATTGTATTTTAATTTCTCATCTTGTTTAAAACTAGTTTCATGTTCTTCATCAACAACAATTAAAGCCAATTGGTCAACTGGGCAAAACAAAGCCGACCTTGCGCCAATCAAAATTGTTTTATTGCCTTCGATAATTTCTAACCACTGGCTTGTACGTTCACGATCAGTTAACTGTGAATGTAGAACAGCAACCTGATCACCGAAGCGTTCAACAAAGCGATTCACTAACTGCGGAGTTAATGAAATTTCAGGAAGTAAAAATAAGCCTTTTTTATTTTTTTTGATACAATCTTCAAAAAGCCGAAGATAAATTTCTGTCTTTCCTGAACCAGTTACGCCATGAACTAAATGTGTTTTAAATCCTTTCGAATCCAAAATATCATCAACACATTTTTTTTGTTCAAGTGTTAAATTAGGTTTTGCTGTTTTTTCTAAAACAGGAATGACTGGTGCGCGCTTCGACTGCCGTACTTTTATTTGTTTTCTTAAGGGTGGAAAAGCCAACTGCACAACTTGACCGATCGGATGAATATAATATTCCGCGATCCATTCAAGCCATTTTAAATAGGGGTCTGCTAGGCGCGGCCATTCGGTGTCTACGCTAATCACAGATTTTAATTTGATATTGTGATTCAGTTCAGTTTGTAATTCTTCTAAGGTCTGATCCAAAGCTGAAATTACAACGCCTTTAACATGCCTGTTGCCTAACGGAACATTCACAACATCACCGCGTTGGCATTCAAATTCAGTGTGTTGTTGATATGTCAGAGCGCTCATTATCGGGGCGTCCACCGCCACCTTTAATGTGCGAAATGAGCTCATCTAAACCTCGAATAAAAATCCTCAACAATTTGTGTTAGGCCCGATTGATCAGAAGAAAATGAAAGTTCACTGGGCGTATCTAAATTTTTTGGAAAAAAAGACTGTAAAGTTGCTGTCGTTTTTGTTGAAATATCTTTAACATCTACAATAACTTCCTCTTGGCCCCATTTAATAATATGTTTTTTTGCGATCCAAAATTCTTGATCGGTGTTTGGATTAATTTTCACATAATTACTTAAAGTGACTTCTGTTCCAGACGGCAGGCGAATCTTACGAATTAAAAATTGATCTTGATCAATCCAAATTTGTGGAAATACTTTTTCATCTTTTGAAGCTTCGCCGATAGAAATGCAAATGTACCCGTCAGCGCGCGACAATCTGGTTTGCATCGGAATTCCCATATTTTTAAGATCCTCTAAAAATCTTTCAGTCGACCTAGCAAAAGCTAAATGCAAATAAAAATCATCTGACCGTTGTGTTGTTGTTTTATTTTTACCAATCAGCTGAGTTTTTGTTTTATTGTTAATTAAAGAATTAAAACGAATATTTTCTTGGTAGTTTCCTAAGCCGTTGGCTGAAACTTTTAAATTTTTATCGCCTTCAATCAACCACGATTCCGAAACTTTGATTTCAGCTGGTTGAGTTTTCGATTTAAAAGTAACTTCTTGTTCAAGACTGATGATCTGTTTATTCGAATGCGAAACCGTTTTTTTAACCACAAAATCTAAGGGTAAGATATTAGTCCAGCCTGTTTGAGGCATTACCACTGCAAAAACTAAATAAATATTGAAAATATATGCGACTAAAGTCATAGGAGTTAATGTTTTCATAAGAAAAATATATCATAATGAAACAAGATGTTGAGCCCGAATGAGTCCGCTAACAATGTGTGTTAGTATAGGCGTATATCAGCAGATGTTAATATAGGTGTGTAATGTATATCTTTATAGCGTTAGTCAGTTTTATTTTTTCAATAATGTTTTCTTTGGGGTGTACACCTCAAGGTGATGGCATCCTTGGTTCTCAAAACTCCCTAGCTACACAAGTTGATCAAAAAGTGAAACAAGCACCGTTTCCTTACGATATCGTAGCTGATACAATTTCTTACAACTCGTGTGTTTATAAAACCAATATAGCAGCAACCCAAACAGGTATACCCG
>JAYUQO010000180.1:0-10088 GCA_043756765.1 Bdellovibrio sp.
TTATTTTCTCAGGATTACAATATTATTTTTATAGAATGGTCTAAGAAATTAAATAAAAATAATTTACCAATTGACTGGAATATTTTAAATCTTGATTTACGTAAAACGGGTGAAACCCAGCTTGAAATAACAATAATTAAAAACTAAACTGCTTTTTCGCTGATTGATTCAAGAGTCGAAATGTCGTCTTGCGATAGATGAGTTGTCTTAAAGCCGACTAAAAACCCAATCACTTTTGGGCCAAGCTTTAATGCTGAAATACAAGCGTATTTGAAATCAAGAATACTTAAACCCAGTTGGTTAATATTAAAAGTTTCGGTGATTTGATTGGTGTAGACATTTTTAAATGGGTTATCTTGATTCAAATCATATTCAAATAGTTTAGAATGTAATTCTTCTTTTTCAAGATCTTCATCCATTTTATAAAGTTCAGTTCTTTGCTCGGAATTAACTTTTAGAACAAGATAAGCATCAAATTGTTTTCTTGCTTGAACTGAAAAATCTTGATGTTGTTTGTCGATGTTTTGCCAAATGTTATGGTGTGTAGTTCCAGTAAAATTTGTGATTCCACTTGTCTCTTGTTTGACATCATCCTTATTGACTTCTACTTTAACTAACGGTGAAGCCTGATTGTCATTCATCTCAAAAAGACCGGCAGGCATTTCAAGTGAATCAGAACTAATTTGTTCATCAGTTTCTTCGTTATTATAGATACGTTCTTCAGACTGTGTTAATTCTGTTAAAATATCAGGATGACATAATATGAATACGGAATTTTGTGTTTCTATAATTTCTTCTTGGTATTCAAGACCTAAAACAAGCGGATGCCCATCCCAGCTATCGACAGCTAACAAATCGTCATTTAAATTTTGAATGTGGTTCAAAAGTGGTCTTTGTTCGTGATACATATCTTTAAGTTGGTGAATTTGTTTTTTATTTAGTTTTTTAAGTAAGGCACAATTGTAAGTTTCTACACACCAAGTTGAGTATTCATCCCAAGATAAAAAACCGTACTCAAGAGCTAAACGAATTTTCGATTTTCCAGCTACAGAAATATCGCCGCTTGCTAAAAGTTCTTCAACAGAAAGCAGTGCATTTTTAAATTCATTTTCCCAAGAAACATCTGAAATCATAGACTCTTTATCGGCCAGCCTGCGCTAAAAATTAAAAAAAAGACCGTTCTCAGGAGGTAAAAAATGAAGGAAAGCCTATGTCAAAGCCCTGTAAATAGTTCAAAGTGTTTAATTCTAAGACGATTAACCTAATTTCAGGTCAAGATTGTCTTTAAAAAAGAGGTTAAAGTTTCAGGAGGAAACTTATGAATTTACGACTATTTTTAATAGCAGCCGGTCTTTTAATTTGCGCTAAAAACAGCTATATCGAATACAAGGCAATTGATCGACCTTTATGGATGATTTACAATCCTAAGACAGTTTATCCACGGCATAAACAAAAACCTTATACAAAAAAAATACATCTTGCGAGTTTACAGAATCAAAATAGCCTAACGATTTGAAGGGTTAGAACTTTTCAAAATTAGGTTTTTACTGTAGAAACCTAGACCTATGTCTAAAGAAATCATCTACTTAGATTATAACGCGACAACGCCGCTACATAACCATGTTTACAAGAATATGGCTGATTTACTTTTATCATGGGGTAACCCATCATCAATTCATTTATCAAGTCGCGCGCCAAAAGCCGTACTACGTGAAACACGAAAAAAAATGGCAGACTATTTAAAATGTTCACCACTTGAGATTATTTTTAATTCTGGCGCTAGCGAAGGCAACAACACAGTACTAAAAACAGTTTGGTCTTATTTTGGTTTTGATAATGTTTATGATAATAAAATAAAAAATGAATTTATTGTTTCACAAGTCGAACATCCAAGTGTTTTAAAAACCATGCAGTATCTTGAAACCTTAGGCGCTGTTGTTCATTATATCCCAGTATCGCGAACTGGTGAAATAGATATTCAATTCATTAAATCTCATTTAAATGAAAAAACCGCTTTAGTCAGCGTGATGACGGCGAATAATGAAACGGGCAATATCTTCCCGATTTCTGAAATCACAGATCTTGTCAAAAAAAATAATACATTGATGCACACAGATTGCGTACAAGCTTTTGGAAAAATGAATTTAAATTTTGAAAATCTGCAAATTGATTACGCGACTTTTTCAGGTCATAAGTTTTATGCTTTAAAAGGCTGCGGCATTTTGTATGTTAGAAAAAATTCTCCATATGTTAATTTGATTCATGGCGGAGGCCAAGAAAGGTCTCGTCGTGGCGGAACAGAAAATATTTTAGCAATTGCTTCTTTGGGTTTAATGTTAGATCAGGTTTCAGAAATTGAAATTGAACAAACTAGACTACAAAATTTAAGAGATTACTTTGAATCTGAAGTTTTAAAAAATATTAACCAAGTGACTATCACTGGTCATGAATCTGCACGGCTTCCAAATACATCAAGCCTGGTGATTAAAGACTGTGACGGAGAAACTTTATTAGTCAGTCTTGATATTAAAGGTTTCGCAGTCAGCACTGGGGCGGCTTGCAGCAGTGGAAGCCCTGAGCCAAGTCCTACACTTTTGGCTATGGGTTTGACCGCAGCCGAAGCCCAAAATTCATTACGTGTAAGTCTTGGTTGGATGACAACAAAAGAAGATATTGATTTATTTATTTCTGAACTTATTCAAATTGTATTGAGATTACGATCATTACATTCTGAATCACTTGGGTCACACAGTGAGGTCACACAATGAGATCACACAGAAATAAGCGAGTACTTGTTGCCATGAGTGGCGGTGTTGATTCATCGGTGGCAGCAGCGTTGTTAAAAGATCAAGGTTATGAAGTTATCGGTGCCACGATGCAAGTTTGGGACTATACAAATTGCGATATCACAGAAGGTAGCGGAACATGCTGTTCTAGTTTAGATGTCGACGATGCCAGATCTGTCGCTGATAAATTAGATATTCCTTTTTATGTTTTAAATTGCGAAGCTAAATTTAAAGCTTCTGTGATTGATCCCTTTATTAAAGCCTATTTGCAAGGTGAGACCCCACTTCCTTGCGTGAACTGTAATACGTATCTAAAATTTGATCACTTGATTCAGAAAATGAAAGAATTAGATTGTGATTACTTAGCTACAGGCCACTATGCTCAGATTGTTGCTAATAAAGATAATCAAATGGTCATCAAAACTTCTGAAGACGATTGGAAAGATCAAACTTATTTTCTTTTCACAATTGATCCACAAATTATACCGCATTTGCTGTTTCCGATTGGCCATTTAAAAAAGCCTGAAGTCAGACAGATTGCAGAAGATAAGGGTCTAGTCGTCGCCAAGAAAAAAGATTCGACCGGAATTTGCTTCGTTGGCTCTAAAGGCTATGACCAATTTATTACTGAAAATGTTGACGCCAATATTTTAAAGACTAAAAAAGGCTTACTTAAAAAGTTTCCAACTGGTGAAGTCATGGCTGATCACCAAGGTATTCATTTGTATACGATCGGGCAAAGTCGTGGTTTAGGTATGACCTATCATGAAAAATTATTCGTCATCAAAATAGACCCGACTGATAACACAGTTTGGGTCGGTGACGAAAAACATCTTTACTACCATGATGTTAAAGTGATCGAGCCGCATCTTTTACAAAATATTGAAGATGGACAAAATCTAAAAGTTAAAATCCGATACCAACACAAAAGTGCTAGTGCTGTAGTCAAAAAAACAGATTATGGTTTTGATCTACATTTCGCGGAAGCCCAACGTGCAGTCACACCAGGACAAGCCGCTGTTTTCTACAGCGAAGAGCAACACTTATTAGGGGGCGGATGGATCAAGTTGTAGTTCATACGTTCGGCTGTAAGGTTAACACTTACGACGGCGGACTTATTCAAAAGAATTTATCACAAAACGGGTTTAGCCCTGTTTTAAGTTCTATTTCTAATTTGGATAAAACCAAAAAACAAATTCACGTCCTAAATACTTGCGCAGTTACGGCGGAAGCCACTAAAGAAGCCGTTAAAGCGATTCGTAAAATTAAATCACAACAGCCTTTTTCAACAGTTGTGGTAACTGGCTGTGCAGCGCAAGTTGACACAGGTGCATTTGAAAACCTCGCAGGTGCTGATCTGGTCATCGCCAATTCGCACAAAGGTCTTTTACCAGATCTATTAAAAAAGCATTTTAATGGAGAACTGACACAAAAAGTTTTTAAATCTAATATTTTCAAAAAAGAAGATCTTGAAGCCCAAGGCGGCGAAGAACTATCGCACACCAGAAGCTTTCTAAAAATTCAAGATGGCTGTAATTCATTTTGTTCGTTTTGCATTATCCCCTACGCACGTGGCAAAAGCAGGTCGATCCCGATTCATGATATTATTCAAAAAATTCAGCAACTTGAAAAAAATAATATTCATGAAGTGGTCTTAACGGGTGTTCATATCGGGGATTATGAAGATACGTCTTACATCGGTAAAACGTTAAATTTAGATGATCTTGTTGAAAGCGTATTAGAAAAAACTTTAATATCTAGAATACGTCTATCATCATTAGAGCCTATTGAAATTTCAGAAAGACTACTTAAGCTTTTTGATAACGACAGGCTGTGTGCCCATTTTCACATGAGTATCCAAAGTGCTGACACCGAAGTGCTTTCACAAATGAAGCGTAAGTACTCTGAAAATGAAGTTCGCGATATGTTACATAAGATTTCAAGTATTAAAAATGTTTTCGTAGGTATGGATGTGATTGCAGGATTTCCAACGGAAACGAATGAGCAGTTTGAAAATACGTATAAAGTTCTTTCAGAAACTCCATGGACTAGATTACATGTGTTTCCTTATAGCGAACGATCTGGCACAAAGGCCGCGACATATGATCAAATTCATTTTCATATTCGAAAAGAACGGGCTAGCCGCTTGCGTGAATTAAGTCTTCACCGCTATCAAGCTGAAGCCCTTAAGCAAGTCGGTCAGACGTTGAAAACTTTAGTTTTAAATAAAGCTTCACGCAAAAACCAAGGACTAGCCAGAAATTATTGGCCTGTGCGAATAGCTGCTAGTGAAGAAATGCTAAATCCATTTTTGGGAAAAGAAATTTTAGTCAAAATTAAATCGGTGGAATTTAATCAATCTGAAGGTTATTTGATTGGGGATCTTGTTTTATGATTACATCAAAAAATCTAGAAAAAAAAATCAACTATACGTTTAAGGATAAAAAAGTATTTTATGAGGCTTTAACGCATAAAAGTTTTTGCATTTTAGAAAGCAGAACGAAACCACATAATGAACGACTTGAATTTTTAGGTGATGCTGTTTTAGGAAGCGTATTAGCTGAACTACTGATGGAGATGTTTCCTCAAGATGATGAGGGAATGCTTTCTAAAAAAAGAGCCAGCCTTGTGAATCAAAGTGTGCTAGCTGTTAAAGCGCGCGATTTGGCTTTGTATGATTATTTGATTTTAGGTCCTGGTGAAAAAGAACAAGAATCACATCTTAAGCCCCGAGTGTTAGCTTCTGCCTTTGAGGCCTTACTAGGAGCCATGTATTTAGATGCAGGATTTAGTTATATTCAGGGTTGGATCAAGTCTCAGTTTATAGAAGATATTCGTGTGATAAAGCCTGATTTAGAATATGAAAAAGACTATAAAACGAGACTTCAAGAAATTGCTCAAAAAGATAAGCTAGGAACGCCGATTTACAAGTTAGTTTCAACTGAAGGGCCATCACATAACCCAGAATTTTTAGTGGCCATTAGTTTGGGTGGTGGTGAAGGTGAAGTCGAAAAATTTAAAGCCACTGGTAAAAGTAAAAAAGCAGCTGAACAAATGGCAGCCCAATTATTAATTCAAAGTTTACAAAAAACGAATGGAAAAAAAGTATGAGTACATATAGATCAGGATTTTTAGGATTAATCGGCCAGCCTAATGCAGGTAAAAGCTCGCTGCTTAATTTTCTTGTTAAAGAAAAAGTATCAATCGTGACTAACAAGCCACAAACAACACGAAGACGTATAATCGGTTTACACACAACAGAGCACGGACAGATCGTTTTTGTTGATGCTCCTGGTATGGTGAAATCAACATCAGGTTTAAATAGTTTTTTAGAAAAAGAAGCACACGACGTAATTAAAAGCTCTGATGCTTTAGTTGCGGTCTTAAGCTTGAATGAAGACACTGCGGAAAGAAATCAAGAAATAGTTGAGCTTGCTAAAAATTCTAAAAAACCGTGGGTTGGTTTAATCACCAAAATTGATCTTAAAGATTTAGATCACCGGACCTTAATATTAAAAGGTATGATCGAAATGGCTGGTGGCAAAACCTTTAGTGTTTCCAACACTAAAGGTACGAATCAGGATCGTTTAGTTATTTTAGACGAATTGATGCAGTTATTACCAGAAGCTTCAGCGCCATTATATAATACAGACAGTTACACGACAGAACATGTTCGTGATTTAGCAGCTGAAATCATTCGTGAAAAATGTTTTGAAGTTTTAAATTACGAAATTCCCTATCAATTAGCTGTGCAAATTAGAAAATTTGAAGAGGACGCAAAGCCCTGTCCAAAAATTTACGCGGACATTTTAGTGGCTAAAGATTCGCACAAACCGATTCTAATTGGTAAGGGTGCTGTAAATATTAAAAAAATTGGTCAAGACGCCAGAAAAGAAATTGAAGCCATCATGCAAGAAAAAGTATTTCTCGATTTAAATGTCGTTGTTAAAGAAAATTGGTTTGAAAATAAAGTCACTATGAAGGATCTAAAATATGTCACAGAATCAGAATAATCATTACATCGATGCACCTAAAGTGGCTATTATCGGCAGACCGAATGTTGGTAAATCGACATTATTTAATATCATTACTGACGCCAGAAAAGCGATTGTTAAAAATCAGCCTGGTGTAACGCGTGATATTCAAGTAGAGCCCGTCGATATCTGGGGTAAAAAATTTGATTTGATTGATACGGGTGGAGTCACTGAAGCATCAGATATATTTTCAAAACTAATTAAAGAACAAGTCAGTGATTTTTTATTCTCTGTTGATTTTATCGTAGCCGTTATGGACGGACGAGTTGGTCTAGTTCCTGAAGATAAAGATATTATTAAAATCGCTAAACAAACGGGTAAGCCGATGCTTTTAGTGATTAATAAAGTTGATCGTCAACACGAAGAAGATTTATTAAAAGCTGATTTTTATGAATTCGGTCTTGATGTTGTTGCAGCTTCTTTTGAACAACGCAGAGGTGTTTCTGAAGTTTTAGAATGGATTGTAAAAATGGTTCCTGAAGTTCCTCAGGAGCAGGCCAGTACGATTCGTGTCGCCATGGTCGGAAAACCCAACGTGGGAAAAAGCTCTTTATGTAATTGTCTCTTAAAGCAAAACCGCATGCTTGTCAGTAATGTGGCTGGAACCACTGTGGATTCGATCGATTCACCATTAACATTTAATGACATTAATTATACTTTAGTCGATACAGCGGGGTTGAGACGTCAATCAAAACGTGAAGAAGATGTTGAAATTATTTCGGCCTTCAAATCTCAAGAATCAATTCGTAGGGCTGATATTGTTTTGTTAGTTATTGATGGCACTGAAGGCCCAACAGAACAAGATGCTAAAATCATGCAGGCCATTTTAGATGACCATAAAGGTGTTATTGTCGTAGCTAATAAGTCAGATTTAGGTCAAGACGAAATCGAAAAATACCGTGAAACTTTTCGATTACAAATTGCCAGGATTTTTCACTTTTTCGTTGATGTGCCCATTGTTTTCACAAGTGCGACTAAAACTCATGGAATCAACGATCTTTTTCAAGAGATCGAACGAGTTAGTGAAAAACGTAATTTCAGAGTTAAAACTTCAGATTTGAACGATTTCTTTTTTGAAACTATTCGCAAAGCTCCAGCTCCAGTTTGGGGAACTACAAATGTTAAGTTTTATTATTTAACACAGACCTATCAAAAACCACCTGCATTTATGGCTTTCGCGAATCATCCAGACGGAGTCAATAATGGGTATAGACGATTTCTTATCAAAAACATTAAAGAGCGTTTTGATTTGCATGGAATACCTATACGAATTTATTGTATGAAATCACGACGAGGCGGGGATAGTAATCTATAATGCACAAAAAAATTTACTGGCGAAATCGTTTTTCATTCTATTTATTAGCTGTTGGTAGCGCCTGCAGTTTAGGTAATATTTGGCGATTTCCTTACATCGTTGGTGAAAATGGCGGTGGTGCTTTTATTTTGTTGTATTTGTTTTTATGTTTCACATTAGGGTTATCTATTTTAATTGCCGAATTGATTTTAGGGCGCAGTTCAGAGGCCAGTTTACTTAAAATCACACAGCGGGTGTCCGTTAATTATAAAAAACCATTTTTTTGGTTATCACGGTTAACTTTACTGATTGCGCTGGTCATGCTGTCATATTATTCTGTGATCAGCGGTTGGGTTTTACATTACATCACACAGTTTATAGTGGGTCTTTTCAGAGCAGATACAGCCAGTTACATAAGTGGTTTAAACATGAATGTTTTGTCTGTGAACGGATGGTTACAGTTTGCTTTAGCCAGTGTACATCTGATTGTTGCAGGTTTAATCATTAATCAAAAACTAGCACACCGATTCGAAAAATTACTTTTGAACTTTATTATACCGGTGTTTGGTTTTTTATTTATTATGATGCTGATCAGATCGCTGTCACTGGATTCTACGCCAGAAGTTTTAAGATTTTTATTTTATCCTGATTTTACAAAACTAAACATGAAATCATTAGGTCATGCGATAGGCCACATGTGCTTTACCTTATCCATTGGTATGGGTGTTATGGTGACGTTTGGTTCATATTTTACAAATAAGGATCATTTACCGAGCGTGGGTTTCAGAGTTACAATGATCGACGTCGTGATTTCGCTTTTGTCAGTTTTATTGGTGTTTCCTATAGCGTTCAGTATATCAGGCAAAGCATTGACTGATCCAAGTCTATTGTTTGATTCATTGCCGAATTTATTTATGAAAATTAAATTTGGCGGAACGTTTGGGTTGGTATTTTTTGTGTGTCTGTGGATTGCAGCACTGAATGCTAGTGTGGGTTTGTTAGAGTCATTAATTTCAAATTATTCTGAACGGTTTGCCAAAAAAGATCGAAAATATTCAACATGGTTTATAGTTGGTGTGGTATTATTAATGACAATTATACCTGCTTTTTCAAGTTCTGGATTTAAAAATATTCACATATTTGGCCAAAGCGTGATTGAAAATATCGATTCAATTTTGATTAATTATTTATTACCACTTTCTGTTTTAGGTATGATTGTTCTGGTTTTTAAATCGTTAGCTTTGTCAGATATTCAAGAAAAGTTCTTAAGTGACGAAGCCCCAGCAAGTTACGCCTTATTTTCATATTGGAAAAAGGCGTTGATCTTTGCAGCGCCGGCATTGGTTGTGCTAGGGATCATTTTACAAGTTGTGAACTGGTTTAGGGGTTAGACGGGAGCCTTGCTCCCGTCTTATCAATGAGTCTACTTAAGATGAGTTCGAATAAATTTTAGTACTTCTGGTATAGACGGATGGTTGCTGTGGTCGTAATAGACTACATTCAATTTATTTTTGGACTTACTATAAGTCATTTTTGCAAGAGATTTGAATTTTGTTTTTCTGCAGTGGACTGTCATTGGTGTTTTGTTGTCAGCACCATTTACAATATTTTTAATCAAATTAAATTCGTCAAACAGTGATAGCTCTATGACATCGGGTGCATACGCGTAAGGTGCGACTTTATTAAGTACATATTCAACAGATTGTGAACAAAAAGAATCAATCTTAACAACAGATGTTAATCTTAATCCATCCGCAGACTTTATAGCTTTTACATTATCGGTAAAAAATTTTTCTTTTACTATTCCAAATGTACCAACGTGTTGAAGTATCCAACCCATGCTAAAATCAGAGTCGTTCTTTTTTATACCGTTTAAGCCGTCTAGCAAGTCAGCTGTGGCTTCTTCGTAACTGTTGTTAAGCTCGCCACCTTCATAGGTAAATAAATGTTCAATGTATATATGATTAATAAGTT
>JAYUQO010000181.1:0-3574 GCA_043756765.1 Bdellovibrio sp.
AATCGTATTTTCGTCGATAAAGGTTTGCCAGATCAGATTGAAGAATTCCTGACAACGCCACAAAATATTGGTGTTGTGCAGCTCATGACAATGACAGGATTAACAGCGTCAAACGGCGAAGCCAGCAGGTTAGTCATCGGCGGCGGAGTAAGTCTAGATCAAGATAAAATAAGTGATGCTAAATTGAAAATTGATCTTAAAAAAGGTCAAAGCTTTGTTTTAAAAGCTGGTAAAAAGAAATTTATTAAAATTGTAGTAGGTTGATTATGAAAATTAAGTTTATGCCCATGAATATTGAAGTCGATGTGGATTCTAAAAAAAGTCTTCTGCAAATTGCGACTGAAAATAATATTAAAATTAAATCAATCTGTAATGGCGTGCCGTCATGTTCGGAGTGTCGTATAAAAATAACTGAAGGTAGCCATTGTGTGCCTGAACCTTCAAAAGCTGAAATAAATCTTATTGGTACAAGTTATTACTTAGATGGCAGACGTTTAAGCTGCCAAGTGAAATGTTTTGGTTCAATCACTGTAGATATGACAGAACAGCTGACAAAAACTGACACCCATAAAAAAATTAAAGGTGTGAAAATTAAAGATCAAAAAGATTTGCATGCTAAGCAAGATACAATGATCTTGAATTCAAGTGAAAACAACACCCAAACAGTAAAAAAATAATCTATTAGTTAAATTTAAAATACTTAAATTATAACTAATAGATTATTTTAGAATTATTGAGTCAGTTTTCTTTTGAGTTCAGCGGCTGCCGTATAGATTCGTTTTTTCTTAGCGGTTTCCATTTTTTCGACGGTTCTAGCCATCATTGACATGCGTGGATTTTTTAAAAAGAAATCTTTATGTTTCTCGATAAAGCCCCAATATAAACCATCCACACCATCAGCCCACTGTTTTTGAGAAGCAGCGTCAATTTTATAGAGTCCCATTTTTTTATAGTAATTAGATCCGCAGAAATAGGGTTTCGTGGCAAAAATCCCACCGTCACTGAATAAGGCCATGCCGTAAACATTTGGCCCCATCACCCAGTCGGAAGAATCAATAAACATCTCCATGAACCACTTATGAGCCTCCGCTGGTTCAATTTCTAAAAGTAACATGAGACTTCCGACAACCATTAATCTTTCGATGTGATGGGCGTAGCCAAATTGAACAGTTTTTTTGATCGTAGTATCTAAAGGGGTAATTCCTGTTGTCCCATCATACCAACACGGCTTTAATTTTTTAGTGTGTTTAAAATAATTGGTGGTTTCTTGTTTATCACTGAAGTTTTGATAAATTCCACGTATAAATTCACGCCAGCCAATCACTTGACGAATAAAACCTTCGACAGAAGCAATCGGTACTTTTGCTTTTTTATAATGGGTAAGTACTGCATGAACGATTTCATCGGGTGTTAGTAAGCCTACATTTAAAAATGGAGTTAACACAGAATGGAAAACAAAAGTTGAATGTTCAGGAATTGCATCTTCATAGGGGCCGAATTGAGTTAAACGTTCTTGGGTAAATTGATCAAGCCATGTGTGCGCTTCTTTGCGGCTAACGGGTAACCAAAACTGTTCAGATTTTCCTACATGATCTGAAAAAAGTTTATCAGTTTGTAGACATACGTCTTTGACATGCTGACTTGGTTTAATTCTGGCCACATCAGGAGGATTAATTTTATTCGGTAATGGCTGTCTGTTTTCAGCATCGAAGCTCCATTGACCGCCGATGGGTGATAAATCTTTTTCAATTAATATTTTTAAGGCTACGCGCTGTTTTTCATAAAAAACTTTCATAAATGGCCGCTTAGACGGCGATAAATATTTTTTAAATTGATCCCGTGAGGTTAAAAACATCGGGCTTTGTATGATCTGAAGGTTAATCTTCACTTTTGCAAAAAGCGCAATTAGTCTTTTTTCAAAGAATTTGTCTTCGATTTCATAAACAGATGCTGAAATAGTTTTATTTTCAGTCAAAAACTTCTGTAAAGATTGTTCAAATGTCAATTTTGATTTAAAAGTATCTTCAATTTTTTCATAATGCACATGCAATCTGTTTTTTGAAAGTTCATCAGCATAAGTTCGCATTGCAGCAAGAAAAAATATAATTTTTTGTTTGTGAAACTGATAATAAGAACATAATTCTTTATCTTCGCGCATGAAAACATTTATTTTTTTATGTTCATGCAAATGTTTTTTGACTAGTTCAGGATTAAAAAGCTGATTTCCCAGTGTGAGATGCAAATGGCTCATGAAACTCCTTTAAAATAAATCAAAAATAATAGACTTCGAAAAGACCAAAGCAATGTTCTAGGCCAGTTTGTTTTGACCAAGACTTGAGTGATTTAGAAACAACAAGCTTCATCTTTTTCATAATTGGTTTTTTAGTCTCATCCAAATCCACAGTTAAGATTGTTTTCTGGACTCCTGACTGGGTCAAACTTTCGGCCTGAAAATACATGGGATATTTGAACATGTTAAATTCTCATCAAAAAAAGTTATAAAAAAACGTCAAAAAATTATCTTAGATCAACTGAATTAGATTTAGCAATATTTCTGGCACTAGGGCTGCTGAAAAACAGTGTCTTAAAACAGGACTGTATTAATTTGATAACTGATATCAAGTGTTTGTTTGGAAACACCGATAAATTGTTTATGCTGTTGACGGTTCGGTACGTATATTTGAAATATTCAATGCTTGTGTGCAAACATGTGTTTGCTTTCTTATTAGCATTAATACTGCCATCAACAGTTTCAGCTCAATTATCTTCAAAATACACGACTTACCAAGCCCGAATAATTAAGCCAGATAACTCTGCACTTGAAGATTCAGATGTGACATTTAGATTTTCTATTTTAAATCCTGCTGCGAATTGCAGTTTGCATGTCGAAACATTTTCAAATATCGATATGACTGATTCAGGTGGTAATGTGGCATTCACATTAGGCACTGGGACGCAGTCGTACATCTCTGCTGGCCAAACAGGCATGTTTGATATCTTTGGTAACTCACCGGCAGCACCATTTGCGTGTCAAGGTGGGGGAACTTATTCACCTGTGGCTTTTGATTCACGTAAGATCACAATGGCATTTCAGATCGCGGGACTTGGTTGGCAAGTGCTTCCAGCGATGGCGATTAATTCAGTGCCTTATGCAAATTATGCAAACAAATCTTCAACCGCAGTGAGTGCAACTTTTGCAGCAACTGCCACATCAGCAACAAGTGCATTAAGTCTTAACGGTTACACAGAAACAGATTTTGCCACAAGTGCAGGTCTTGGTGTGTGTCCGGGCGGTGAAGTTCTAACTTACACAATGAGCGGTTTTGATTGCGTTCCAGTGGCATCGGCTTCCGGAACTGTATCAAATATCACAGCGAATGCTCCGTTACAAAAAACGGGTACTGCAAGTAGTCCTATTTTATCAATCACACAATCGGCCAGTGGAACTGATGGATATTTATCATCAGCAGATTTTATAACTTTCAGTCAAAAATTATCGGCAACAAGTGCAGCGATAACAACAGCGTTAGGCGCGCAAGCGTTAACAGTGTCATCGACAATCAATTTATCGGGT
>JAYUQO010000182.1:0-28122 GCA_043756765.1 Bdellovibrio sp.
ATTAAATCAATCCGATGAAAAGAAAGAAGGAACTCCCGCATGACACACAAACCTACAGCTAAGTCCTTCGGTAACACTTATTTACTGGGCAATACGACAAACAGCAAAATATTTTGTGATTTTATTTTTTTAAATTTGTTTGTCTCAGGATAAGACAAACCGTGAGCTATAAATCAAAAGTAATTGCTGTTAATCCACGGCCGCGGGCAAGCCTCAATGTGTTAGTCCCTTTTTTAAAAGCCTTTATGGCTTGCTGTGCGGTCTTGGGTTCAACTTTATTTACATCTAATATCACATCGCCAACGCGTAGACCAATTTGGCTGGCGATTGAATTTATATTAACGCCTGTGATGATCGGATTTTTTGATTCAGCATTTAAGTTATAATCTTCTTTTAATTTGTCTGTTAAATCTGTAATTTCTAATCCCAAATTATAAGGTGTATTGGAAATGATCTTTTCATCTGGACGTTCAGTAATTGTAATATCAACAGTCATTTTTTTATCGCCACGAAGGATTTTAGTTTTTACTTTTTGGCCAGGTTCAGTATCGGCAACTGTATCCATTAGATCTTGGCTGTTTCTTATTTTTTTTCCGTTAAATTCTAAGACGATGTCATAAATTCTTAGACCTGCTTTTTTTGCAGGGCCATTATCAATTTGCAAAATCACACCACCACGAAAATCTTCCATATCTAAAGCGTTAGCAACTTGATCATCAATATCACCTAAGTACACGCCTAAATAACCTTTACGAATTGATCCCCGTTGTTCAAGCTGTGGAATTATTTTTTTGACTTCATCAATGGGAATCGCAAAACCGATTCCTTGGGCGCGGGCATCGATGGCTGAATTCACGCCAATCACAAAACCTTTTGAATTCACAAGTGGTCCGCCAGAATTTCCAGGGTTGATCGAAGCATCAGTTTGTAAAAGTGATAACTTGTTTATTTCTCCAATTTCACGACCTTTAGAGGAAATAATTCCTTTAGTCATTGAATGACCGTGACCATAAGGGTTTCCAAATGCGGCCACCCATTCGCCAACTTGGGTTTCACTTGATGAACCTAAAGCGGCCACCGTTAATTTATTATCGGGTTTAATCTTTATCAGCGCGATATCTGTTCTTGAATCACGTCCAATGACTTCGGCTTTGTATTGTTTTTCGGAATTTTCAGTCAATTGCACTTCGATCAAGTCTGCATTTTCAATGACATGATTATTAGTCACGATAAGACCGTCTTCACGAATGATAAATCCAGTTCCTAATCCCATTCTGCGTGGTTTACCATTTTGTGGCTGGTTAGGTTGTTGTAAACGCATTCCGTAAAATTGTTCTAACATTTCTAACATCGGATCACGAAATTGACGGCCTTTTGGAATCACCGATGTTGAAATATTCACAACAGCTGGATTAATAGCTTTGGCTAATTCCACAAACAAATTACTGGGTAGTGGATCATTAAGTTTTAAAACCGGCGCTGGTTTTTGCGGAACCTGCGCTACAGAAACACAATCGAAAAAAATTGTTGAAGTCAGAGTTAAAATAAATACAAATTTTTTCATAAAAATCCTTATTTAAGTTGTAAAAATTTAGACTGTAAGTCAGCAAGCATTTGATCTAAAAAGTTTTTTTCTTCTTGATCTAAGTTATTTTTGGTTTTTTCTTTGACCAAAGAAAGTAAATCTATATTAAATCTGGCCATGTCTTTATCGACTTCCGTTTTCCCCGATTGTGGGTCTGGAGTCAATCCCATAGCCATTAAAGCACTTGATCCGATCGACATGATTAAAATTGTAAATGAAGCTTCAAGTTTTTCCATAAATCCTTCTTTCAGTTTATTTAGACAGCAAACTTAGCGATTTGTTTCTGTCTAAAATAAATATTGGGTTGAAAATTTAATTTGTAAATTGAATTTTTTGTTTGTGTTGTTAACGAAAAAAAATACAACGCTTTAAATCTGTGATCGGTGTGGTGTTTAAGCGCGTGAAACTTGCGTAAGAACAAAGAAAAGTCATGGCTGTTGATATTTGTTTGTAATTCTAAATTAAGAAGCGTGTTCATGTCTCCGCGCATAACTTCCTGATGCATGCCAAGTATGCGACCTAGCGCATTAAATAGCGGGGCGAAAATAGGACTAGCCCAAGATATTAAAACGTAAAGCGTAAATAAAACTTTGCGCCTAATCATAGAACGTTGTTTGGCGTGGCTCAGTAAAAAATAAACCAAAATCTGTTGTTCAGTGGTATTTAGTTTTTTCAAAGTTTCTGAATTCAACACGATGTAAATATTTTGTCTTTGATCAAGCCAGTTTAAATCTTTCCAAATCAAGGGTGGGCAATTTTTAGCCGTTGTAAAGATACGAATCGAACTAACCCCAAATTCGTGGGCGGCCTTTAAAACCAGATTTTTGAACCCAGTCACGTCTTGGCCTTTAATTTCAGTCAAATCGATCTCTTTAAAAAAACGAAGGATATTTTTGTGAAACAATAAGTAAAGTGCTGTGATGACAAAAGCGAACGCAATAAATAGACCCAGACGACCAGCTATTTTAAAAGCTATAATCATCAGTGTGAAACAACTGATCGCAATAATAAACCAGACTTGAGTCAAGCTCTTCATGGTTAAAGATTTTCATGCGAGTTCATGTTGAAATCAAGGCTATTTGTGACAAAATAAATAAGTTCACTAAGAATGGGAGCACGCATGTCAAATTCGAATCAAAATGTAGATCTTGTGGCATTAAATCAGGTCGTTAAAGATCAAAGTTTATTTATAACGCAGATGATGAATGAAATGAATAAAGTTGTTGTCGGTCAACGTGATATGATCGAAGGAATCGTGATGGGATTGCTAACCGGCGGCCATATTCTGCTTGAAGGTGTTCCTGGTTTAGCTAAAACACTGACTATTTCAACATTGGCTGAAACAATTTCTTTACACTTTCAAAGAATTCAATTTACTCCAGATTTATTACCGACTGATTTAATTGGGACTATGATCTTTAATCCTAAATCTGGTGAGTTCAGTGTAAAAAAGGGACCGATCTTTGCTAATATCGTCTTAGCAGATGAAATCAATCGAGCTCCGGCAAAAGTTCAATCAGCGTTACTAGAAGCCATGGCTGAAAAGCAAGTCACCATTGGCGAAAATTCTTACAAGTTAGACCATCCATTTTTAGTCTTAGCTACGCAAAATCCACTAGAGCAAGAAGGAACATACCCTTTGCCAGAAGCACAAATGGATCGCTTCATGTTTAAAGTCAATGTTGAATACCCAACAAAAGCCGAAGAGCTTGAAATTGTTAGCCGTATGGGAACAAATCAAAAACCACAAATTCAAAAAGTTTTAACACAAGAAAAACTTTTAGAAATTATTAAAGTTGTTGATCAAATATATGTCGATCAAAAAGTTAAAAATTATATTGTTGATTTGATTATGGCGACACGTTCACCACAAGTTTATGGTTTAGGTCGTTTAGAAAAAATTATAGCTGTCGGTGGATCACCGCGTGCAAGTTTAAGTTTAATTCGTGCAGCAAAAGCTCATGCTTTTTTACGTGGCCGTGGTTTTGTGACTGTCGAAGACGTTAAATCAATTATTTATAAAGTTTTACGACACCGTCTGATTTTAACTTACGAAGCTGATGCTGAAGGTTTAAACCAAGACCAAGTGATCAAAGAAGTTTTAGGTGCTATTGAGGTTTCAGCTTAAGGAATGAAGATTGAATGTCTGATTTATCGCAAGCGCAGGTTCCTGCAGAAATTCTAAAAAAAATAAAGCGTATTGAAATAGATACGAAGAAGCTGGTGAACGATATTTTTTCCGGAGAATATCACACCAAGTTTAAAGGTCAGGGTATGACTTTTTCTGATTTCAGAGAATATGTTCCGGGCGATGATGTACGTGCTATTTCATGGACGTTGATGGCCCGGGCCGGTAAGCCCTACATTAAAACATATGAAGAAGAACGTGAATTAACAATGATCATCGCAGTCGATATCAGTGGGTCTCAAGATTTTGGATCAAAAAATAATTTTAAAGGTGAAACTTTAGCTTACGTGGCAGCGACCTTAGCATTTAGTGCGATTCGCAATAACGATAAGGTCGGATTATTATTATTTACTAACGAAGTAGAACTGTTTGTTCCGCCAAAAAAAGGCAAAGCGCATGTTTACCGAATTTTGCGTGACATTCTATTTTTTAAACCTAAAAACAAACAAACACGAATCGATTCGGCATTAGATTACTTACGCGGAGTCTTGAAAAAAAGAGCCACTATTTTTTTACTCAGTGATTTTCAAGATGAAGGCTATGAAAATTCTTTAACTTATTTAGAAAAAAAACATGAAGTCATAGCAGGTCTAATTTGCGATGAAGCTGAATTTTTATTTCCCGATGTGGGTTTAATTGACCTACAAGATGCAGAAACTGGAGAAACAGTACTTATTGATACGTCGAACCCAGTCTTTCGCGAAGAAATGAAGTCCCAGTTTAAAAGCAACATCGACCAGTTTCAAAAAAAATTGAAAAAAACTGGTGTTGATAGTTTTTCATTTGAAGCCAATGATCAGTTTCATCATTCATTGATAGCTTTCTTTAAAAGAAGAAAGGCTCGGAAATGAGTACTCAGTGCCAAGTCGATGTGCCTGTTGTCAGCGGACTTAAAGATCAAGAAATCACAGTGGGTCGTCATTTTATTCTGAAGTGCCGTGGCGATTGGGATAAATCTTTTGATTTTAATCAGGCAAAATTTGATTTCGATGACCCAAAATTAAAAATAAACTACAAAGTTATTAAGACGGAAGCTGCAGGTGCTGAAAATTTTGTTGTGACAGCAGTTAGCTACATCGCTGGCAAATCTAGTTTTGATCTTCTAATGATCACAGATGGTAAAACTAAAATATCCTTAGGATCGCAGCAGTTTGAAGTGGTTTCTGTTTTGCCTAAATCTGAAGAACAGCAAATAAATGAACAAGGCCAGCCTGAACCACCCAAACCGTTTGGCTACGCAGTTGGTGAAATCAGTTTGCCTTATATATATATTATTTTAATATTTTTAGCTTTTTTAAGTTTGGTCGTTTTGATTGTTCGTCGATTTCAAATCAAACAAAAAATTAAAAGCTATCAATCCATTGTGGCAAGTTACGATTCGGCCATTTTACCTGATAATCAATTGTATAAAAAAATGAGATCACTTGAAAAAAGTGATTATCCGTTAGCAGATTTAGAACAAACCGTAAAAATTTATTTAATGCGAACTTTTCAACTGCCATTTTTACATTTAAAGCCTGCAGTGCTTTATCGTCTGATGATTAAAAAACACCCACGAGATAAAAAAATTATTAAATCAATCGATTTAGTCCTGAAAGATCTTGAGCTTTTTAAGAAAAGCTCTGAAGTCTCTTTAGAACAAAAAAATAAATTTGTGAATCAGTTTTATACATTGATGATTCAGTGTGAAGTCCTTGGTCTTAAGCAGAACAAAGGACAGTCAAAATGATTTTTGCTGGATACCTTTGGGCACAACCTTATTTTTTATTACTACTTCTGTCGATTCCGATTTTGTATTATTTTTTACAAATCAAAGAATCTCAAAAATCAACATTACAAATCAGTTCGACAACAAAATATAAAAAATGGCAAAATAAAGGTCGTGTGATTTGGGTGAAGTTGAATGAAATACTATTTTACATAAGTCTTGTTTTTTTAATCATTGCTTTAGCAAGACCACAAACCACAGATACAAAACTAAAAAGAACTTTAGACGGTTTAGATATTGTAATTGTTTTGGATGTGTCTGATAGTATGCTCATTGAAGATACGAAGCCTTTTAACCGAATTGAATCTGCAAAAGAAACGATTATTCGCTTTGTACAAAAAAGAACATCAGACCGTATTGGTGTGGTTATTTTTGCTGGCGAAGCCTTTACGCTAGTGCCGCCGACTTTGGATTATGATTTAATTATTAATCGTATTGGGCAGATTCAAACAGCAGCTGATGCTAAAATCAAAGATGGCACGGCAATCGGTGTGGCCATGGGTGCAGGTGCTGCAAGACTTAAGGATTCGCAGGCCAAATCACGCGTCATGATTTTTCTAACTGACGGCGAAAATAATTCAGGAACAATTGACCCAGAAACTGGTTTAGAAATAGCTAAAGGTTACGGAATCAAAATTTATTCGATCGGACTAGGCGAAAGTGGACCAACTAAATTACCAATATACACTCGAGATATGTTCGGACAAAAAGTAAAACGATACCAATCGTTTGAAAGTACAGTGAATGATGAACTATTAAGCCAAATGGCTGTAGTCACTGGCGGAAAGTACTTTAGAGCTAACAAAGAAAATTCTTTAGAAAATGTTTTTAACGAAATCAACAAACTAGAAACAACAAAAATCGAAGATCAAAAATTTGTTAAATATAATGAACATTATGCTTTTTATTTAACTACAGGGATGTTTTTATTATTTTTAAATTTACTACTTAAGCAAACCTTTTTAAAGAGGGGGCCTTAGTGAATGGATTAAAATGGGAATCTCCTGAAGTTTTTTATTTATTTATTGTTTTAGCGTTGTGGCTTATTTTTTCTTTTTCGATAGCTCGGCTTTCACAAAAGAAACTGCAAAAAATATTTGGCCCTAAAGTTTTACCGTGGTTAACATCAAGTGTGTCATTTGAACGTCGCAGAATTAAGATTATACTGCTTTTTATAGCACAGTTGTTTTTTATTGTCGCCTTAGCAAGGCCGCAAATGAGTCAATCAGAGCAAGAAATCAAAAGTGAAGGCATCGAATTAATGATTTTAGCTGATGTTTCAGAAAGTATGCTTGCTGAAGACGTAAAGCCATCACGTTTAGAGCAAATGAAAATTGAACTGGCAAAATTAATCGATCTAATGCCAGGTAACAAGACAGGCCTAATTGCTTTTGCAGGCAGTGCAGCGCTGATGTCACCACTGACAACAGATCCTGGTGGATTAAAAATGTATATTGAATCGTTAGACACTTATGCTGTGTCGACACAGGGTACATCAGTTGATATTGCCTTAAATTATGCTTTAGAAGCTTTTGAAAAAGGTGGGGTTACCCAGTCACAAGATTTAAAAACGACCAGAGTTATTATATTAGCCTCTGACGGTGAAGATCATGAAGAAGGCGCCTTAGAGTCAGCAAAAAAATTAGCTGAACAGGGCGTGCAGATTATTACTTTAGCCTACGGAACAGAACGAGGCAGTACTATTCCAACGCGTGATCCGTTTGGTAATTTACGTGGTCCCAAAAAAGATAATTCAGGTCAAATCATCATGACTCAAGTTAAAGGTGATTTTTTAAAGAAAATTTCAGACATTGCGTCTAAAAATGGTTCAGGACATTTTTATTTTGCAGATGTCGACGGATCACACTTGCGACAAATCGTGAAAGACATTGATCAGTATGATAAAGCCCAGTTTGCCAGTTCAACAATGACTCAATACGACGAAAAATTTACTTATCCATTAGCTTTGGGTTTAATTTTTCTTCTTATTTCATTATTTATTTCAGATCGAAAATCTGTCGAACCTTTATGGAAAGGACGATATGAGTATGAATAGATTATTTTTAGCGCTTATATTTATTTTTAGCAGTCAGTTTAGCTTAGCTTCAAAAGATTTTCCGAATCCACAGTCGTTTATTTATGATTATAAATCACGTAAAGCGATTAAAAATAAAATACCAGAAAAAGCTCTTCAAGAAAGTTTAAAAATATTAGAACACGATACAGATATACCCCAAGTGCATTCAAATTTAGGGATCGCATTCGATCAATTAAGCAAGTCTGAACAGGCCGAAAAATCATTCAGCGAAGCATTAAGATTGATTGAAACAGCCGAAAAAAAACAAATGAACTCAGTTTCACCAACTGATCAATTTCAAATTTATTATAACTTAGGTGTTTATTATGGACAGAAAAAAGAAATTGATAAAGCGTTAGCATTTTACCAAAGTGCTTTAGATGTTAACCCAACATCAATAGAAACTAAGCATAATATTGAATTGCTGATTCAAAGCCAGCAGCAACAGCAGAAGCAAAAATCTGATCAAGAAAAAAAAGACGGCGAATCAGGCGATAAAGATAAAGATAAAGATAAAGATAAAGACCAAAAAGACAATGAGGACGATAAAGGTGAACAAAAAAAAGACCCAAGTCAAGATCGAAAGAACACGCCGAAATATCAACCAAGAGCTTTCAAGGGTGACCAGCTAGGCGAAGCCGATGTTAAAAAAATATTAGGAGAATTATCACAGCAAGATCGTAAAATTAGAGCGCAATATAATAAAAAAGAACAGCAAAGAGAGAATCGCAATGCAAAAGATTGGTAGTCTTTTCTTTATCTTATTTTTTTTAATTCAGTTCACTTTAGCTGAAGCAGTACTGGCGAACGTCACATTAAAAGTAGAAGTGACACCGGACGCTGTTGGCATCGGTGAACAAATTCAAGTCTTAGTCACTGTGCAGTCTAATGATGATTTTGAAATGAGCGAACCTCAATTAGGTGAAGTCGCTGGTTTAAGATTGTTACAAGCGCAAAATGCGGGTCAGTCATCCTCTACACGAATGAACATTATCAACGGAAAGTCTGAATTTTCAAAAACAGTTCAGCAGCAGTTCGTTTATATCTTTGAAGCCGCTAAAAAAGGGCTAACTACTTTACCATCTGTGAAAGTCAATGTGAACGGGCAGGATTATCAATCAGCTCCACAAACTTTTTCAGTTTCTGATAAACCCACAAATCAAAGAAATTTAAGACAACGTAATCAACCTCAAGCAGAACCAATTGATCCATTCGCTGATGAAGAGGATATGTTTACCCAATTAATGAAACAGCGTCAGCAAATGATGGATGAAGTGCAAAAACAATTGGGTGGTGGCCGTGGTTTTGGTGGTGCGCAGCCGTTTGGTGGGTTAGGTGCGGGGCAGCCATCACAAATTCCATCAAGAAAATTAGATATTAATACGAACGAAGCGTTTTTTCTTTTGTTAGAAACAGATAAGACAACTGTTTTTGAAGGGGAACAAGTCACAGCCAATTGGTATTTATATACTCAATCACAAATTGAATCTTTAGACCGTGCTAAATTTCCTGATTTAAAAGGTTTCTGGAAAGAAATTATTGAAGAAGTACCTTCTTTAAGATTTGAACAGGAAATCGTTAACGGGTTAATGTATAAAAAAGCATTATTAGCCAGTCATGCACTATTCCCCATCAAACCTGGTCAAGCAGCCATTGATGAATTTAAAATTAAAGCCAAAGTGCGAATGTTGACACCGAATGGCTACGGTCAACTGAGTGAATACACGAAATCATCACGCAGACAGCTTATTAAAGTTTTACCACTGCCGATAGAAAATAAGCCTTTGTCTTTTTCGGGTGCTGTGGGTCAGTTTCAAATTCAAACCCAAGTTGATGGAATTCAATTTCCTGCGGGGCAACCTTTTTTACTGAGATTACGTTTCGAAGGACAAGGGAATGCGAAATTAATTGAGCTTCCGCCGATTGAGTGGCCTGAGGGTTTAGAAATCTATGATACCAAAAGTGAATCAAAATTTTTTAAAAATGGTCAAAGCTACAAAGAATTTGAAATTTATTTAATTGCAAAAAACAAAGGGTCTATACAAATACCTAAAATTTCTTTTTCATATTTTGATCCGAATTCTAAAACTTATGTGACAAAAACCACTGAAACATTGACCTTAGATATTTCTGAAGCTGTCGCTGGGCAGTCACAAAACCTCATTCGATCAAATGATCAACAGACAGCCAACGAACAAGTCCAAAAAATTATTTTACCAGTGGCGCAGTTGAATCAAAGCCTAATTTCATGGGCAAAAATGAAATGGGCTTTCCTAGATTCATTAACCGGTGCTGTTTTAGTTTATTTTTTAATTTTTGGGTTCATTCAATTTAGACAATTAAACACTGCGCCGCCTTTAAAGAATTTAATTGATAAAAAAATTAAGCTTATTCAAAGTTCGATTAAGAAAAATGATTACAAATCGTTTGCTGCAGAATCAATTAATACTGTTTATTTATTAGCAGCTTACTTGGCTCGTGAAAAAAATGCCTCAGAAGATTGGGTTAAATTAGTCGGTAAAATGCCCGAAAATTACAGACTAAAGTTTGAGTCAGAGCTCAGTCAGTTTTTAGACGAGTTTCAAATCATCGGATTTGCTCCTGACAGGGTTCGAGAGCAGGTTTTATCAAGTAGGTCTTTGAGTCAAATATTTGAGCAATTTAACTCAGTTATTGATAAGATAATTATTGAACTTATGAACGATCACTTGTAGCGTTTATTTTGAGGTTTTTGTGAATAAAAAGTATATCTCTAAATTTGTTTTTATTCGAGCTGCTTTTACAGTTGTTATGGCAATTACCTTAACAGCTACTAGTGGTTGCACTATCTTCAACAGTAAAAGTACAACAGGCCCTGAGTATGATCAAAGCGGAGACTTAGCTAAGTTTCGTTTAAAAACTGATAGCCAAAGTAAAAGTGAAAATACAGCTGAAATCGGTGAACAAGAATTGGAAACAATTCCCACTGAAATTAATGATCAAGTTGAAAAATGGGTCACTTACTTTCAGGGCCGTGGCCGCCCTCACATGGAAAGATATCTAGCCCGTTCAACGCGCTATGAAGCTTTAATGAAAAAAGTGTTGCGCGATAATAAATTGCCAGAAGATTTATTTTACATTGCATTGATTGAATCGGGTTTTAGTTCACGGGCGCATTCTTCAGCATCTGCTGTAGGTTACTGGCAATTTATTCGTGGAACAGGTAAAAGATATAAGTTAGGCATTAATAAATTAATTGATGATCGCAGAGATCCCGTTTTGGCAACTCAGGCAGCTGCTGAATATTTTAAAGATTTGTATGGTTTATTTAATTCATGGTATTTATCAATGGCGGCTTACAACGTTGGCGAAGGACGTGTTCTTCGTGTTGTCAAAAAATATAAAACTAGAGATTTTTGGGAACTTTCAAGGAACAAGCGAGCCTTGCCTGCTGAAACAGATAACTATGTTCCTAAATATTTAGCGGCTAAATTGATTGCAAAAAATCCAGATAAATACGGGTTTGAAGGTATCGATTACATGACGCCAATTGAATTCGATCATATGTCTTTTGAGCAGCCAATTAATTTACGTTTGATGGCAGAAAAAATGAATATTAATTACGAGGATTTTAAAGATTTAAATCCAAAGTACAAAGGCGAAGTCGCACCTCTTGATAATGGTAAATTAAGCATTCGTATTCCGCCTGGATCATCGGAAGTGGCTTTATTAGCAGCCCAACAAAGTGTGGCAACAGTTGTCGATTACGTGCCTGATCAAAACGAAACTCAAGTTTATCGTGTTAAAAGTGGTGATAATTTGGGAAGCATAGCTCGCCGTTATAGAACGACTGTGGCCTATTTGCGAGAGATCAATGAATTGCCAAGAAAAAAAGTTTTAAGAATAGGGCAGCGAGTATTTGTTCCGGATAGAACTCCGTTAAAGGATCGCCAAAAAAAATCAGCGTCATCATCTTCTAAAAAAAGCAGTCAAAAACGTCAAGAACAAGATAGCAAAAAGCACTATGTTGTCAAAAAAGGTGATTCTTTGTTTTCAATTGCGCAGAAATTTAATTTAAGTATTAGTGATTTAAGTAAAGCCAACAAATTACAGAGAAAAACTGTTTTGAGATCTGGCTTACGACTAGTGATTCCTCAGTAAGTTAAGCAAACAAAAAAAACCCTAAGTCAATCGTCCACTGACCAACTTAGAGTTAAGGGGAATGAAACCAATCCATGAAATATAATGTATAAGTTTTGATACCTTCCATTTGCAGTTTTCACCGCAGGTCTTTGAATCCCTTTGGCAGCTGGCTGGCTTTGAAGCCCCTGTAGCTTTGCGTCCCACAGTTTCCCATGGTTTGCCTTTGGCAAAAGAAGGATACGGTCAAACCGTATTCTTTCTAAACCGCTAGTGACCTCCTATAAGTTATAAGATTGTCATTGAAACGACGTAACTAAAGCACGAGGTAAGATATTTTATCTAGAGCTACTTCACTTGGGTGTTTTATCGTTATGATTGAAAATTCTTCTCATACGTCCCTCCATTTTCGCTAACAACTGCCCTAGTTGACCTAATATTAACCAGGCTTACGTTAGCTTCATCCGATAAAATAAGAATACATCATCCATAGTTTGAATTTCCAATTTTTTTTTACTATTCTCAAAAAAGTATAAAAACTGTTTTTCTATGAGATTTATGATACAAAATGTGTCGTATTTCGATATATTTAAAGACATTGTATTGGGATAAAAAAAGATTTAATAATATTTAAAAAGATAAAAAAGAAAGAAATATATCGCATGGTCGCTTTTAATGCTGTCACAAAACAACAAGGTTCTAAAATTTTGTTCTCAAACGGATCATTCCAGATTAACCCTGGTGAAAAAATTGGTCTTGTTGGGCCAAATGGTGCAGGTAAAACGACAGTTTTCCGTTTGATCATGAATGAAGAATCTCCGGATCAAGGAACAATTAGTAAACCCGATAAAATTCGTATTGGTTATTTTTCTCAAAATATTGAAAACATGAAAGGCCGGTCTGTTCTTGAAGAAGTTCTTTCATCGGGCGGATTAGATTTAATCAAAGATCTAATTCAGCAGTATGAAGCTAAGCTTTGTGATCCAGATTTAACAGAAGATGTGATGACATCAGTTTTAGAAAAATACGGCGAACTGCAATCACAATTTGAAGCCGTCGGTGGCTACGATCTTGAATCTAGAGCTACTGAAATTCTGGGTGGTCTTGGTTTTTCAAATGAAGATATGCAATTGGATGTTGGGCAGTATTCCGGCGGTTGGAAAATGCGTGTCACATTGGCTAAGATATTATTACTTGTGCCTGATGTTTTATTAATGGATGAGCCCACGAATCATCTTGATGTGGAATCCATTGTTTGGCTTGAAAAATGGTTACAACAGTTTAAAGGCTCAGTTTTAATGACGTCCCATGATCGTGATTTTTTAAATCGACTGGTCACGAAAACAATTGAAATCGCGAACCGTTCAATTACAACTTACGGTGGAAATTATGATTTTTATGAAAAAGAACGCGAACTTCGTAAAGGTCAATTGATCGCGGCAGCTAGGCGTCAAGACGACATGTTGGCTAAAGAAGAAGATTTTATTGCCCGATTTGCGGCGCGGGCCTCACATGCAGCTCAAGTGCAATCACGAGTTAAAAAACTAGAAAAAATAGATCGTATTGAAATCCCGGCAGAAGATCGCGTGATGGAATTTGTTTGGCCAGAACCACCACGTGGCGGGGATGAAGTTGTTAAAATTCAAGGATTGGGGAAAACATACTCATTACAAGACGGGCGGCAGAAAAAAGTTTTCGCAGGAGCCACAGCTTTAGTGAAAAGGCTTGATCGTGTAGCTGTCGTAGGCGTGAATGGTGCAGGTAAATCAACTTTACTAAAAATCATCACAAAACAAACTGATGCCACAGAAGGCGTATGCAGCATCGGTCCCAGTATTCAATTAGGTTATTTTTCTCAGAATTCATTGGATCTTTTAAATCCGCAAAATACAATTTTACAAGAAGTTGAATCGCGAGTTCCAAATGCAAGTTTAGGATCTATTAAAAGTTTATTAGGAGCTTTTTTATTTTCTGGTGAAGAAGTTGAAAAGAAAATTTCAATTTTATCAGGCGGTGAAAAATCCCGGGTAATTTTGGCCTGTATACTATCGCAACCTGTAAATTTATTAGTACTTGATGAGCCCACAAATCATTTAGATATTAAATCCCGCGAAGTTTTATTAAAAGCGATTAAAGATTTCCCCGGAACTGTCATGATGGTTTCCCATGATCGCTATTTTTTGCGTGAAATTACATCGCGTGTTTTTGAAATCGATAAAAATCATTTAAGAACATACGACATGGACTATCACGAATACCTAGAAAAAGTTCAAAAAGTATGAATTTTTTCGGCGAGTGCGTGAAAGCATTTGGATTCGATAGAATCTGTGTAGCTTTCGACAATCGGGATGCCAGCTTCTGAACCTAAAGATACATTTGGATTAAATGGAATCTCTACAAGTTTTTTAATTTTCTTTTGATCTAAATACGAATCAATTTCGCCCTTAGGAAATAACTGAATTTTTTCATTATTTATTGGGTTTAGCATATACGACATATTTTCAACCACACCAGCAATTTTAATCTGAGTACGTTCAAACATATCAATCGCTTTTTTAGCATCGATCAAAGAAATATTTTGCGGAGTTGTCACAATCACAGCTGCGTGTACAGGAACTTTTTGTGCAATTGATAGTTGGATGTCACCTGTACCTGGTGGTAAATCAATAACCAAATAATCTAAATCTCCCCAGTGAACATCACGAAAAAATTGGTCCATCGCTTTAAAAAGCATAGGCCCGCGCCAAACAACGGCCGCTGATTCTTCGACTAAAAAACCAATACTCATAATTTTTAATCCATAACGTTCGATGGGTAAAATTTGTTGCTTGTCGTTGATCTGTGGTTTTTGATTTATAGCACCGACCATTCTGGGAATTGAAGGACCATAAATATCTGCATCTAATAAACCGACTTTTCCATATTGGCGCAGAGCTAAAGCTAAATTTGTTGAGACCGTACTTTTTCCGACACCGCCCTTGCCTGAGGCCACAACAATGATTTTTTTAACCCCTGGAATTGCGCTTTGTTGATCAAATGGATTATTTTGAGACATAATTTTTAATACTCCTCTTTACAAGTTCGACAGTTAAATTGATAATAGTAAAGACATGAATAGCCAAATACTTTTGTACGTAAATTTAGGGTTGGGCCTCCTGCTGGTGGTTTATTTCGTGTATCCACGTCAAAAAGCTCGTCCAACGAAGCTAAATTTAAAAGCAAACACGAATTTAGTTGATTTAAAACAAGAAATTGAAGCCAGAAATTATATGATGAAGCAAATCGAGCAGTCTGAAAAAAAAACTTGGCTTGAACCTGAAAATGAACCGGTTATTCGGAAAACACGACAACTGAGTATTCAATTTATGTATAACGGTCATGATTGGGAAGCGCATGATGTTTTGGGTTTACCACAAGGGGCGACTTTGCCAATGGCCACGGAGGCCTATCAAAAACTGCTTCAAAGTTCGGATTCAAATTCGTTTCCGTTTTATGAAGCAGCTTATAATGCGATTCTAGACAAAAACAAAAAACATTATCTTTAGTGATTTAATTTTGATAACTATTTGGATTCAACAACTTCGGTTAAAATGATGTGTGTTGATTCACTTAAAGGTCTTTCTTCTAAATTTAAAATACTTTTCTTTTCATTGTAGTCAGTTTTTTCATGTTCAAGAACACCAGATTTAAAACCAATTGCTATCAATTCAATGTAAAAAGGTTCTGATTTCGATTGTTCATTAATTTTTGGAGCTGCAGAGGTAACTACTGTTGATGAAGTTGTTGTTGTCGTTGATACAGTTGAATTAGCTAAAGTTCCTGAAACTGATTCAAAAATCAAATTGCTTTTTTCGAATACGAGCTGATTTACTTTTGACGACTTCAGTGCTGTTAAGGTGTAATAAGTTTTACCACGTGTGTCTTCTTCTCTAACATCTGTTGAATTCATGACTTTAATAAGAATTATTTGATTTTTAACTTCGTCTATTCTGAATGCTAACTGTCCACGAACTTTTAATTGTGTAAGTTCAGTCTTTAGATTTTCATCAGTGATTTTAGTAATAGCCTTATCTAATAAAATTGAATTATTCGCCTGAGCATCAGGTTGAAACTTGGCATCAGAAGTAACATCAGCTACTTTTGTAATATCAATAAGCTCGTTTGAAATTTTAGGATTAACTTTAGCTGGTCTTTCAGCAGCCTTTTGGCAACCCTGAGTGCTAATAAATAAAAAACTAAGTGCAGCAATTGCGGCTAAAGTTATTTTTTGAGATTTCGTGTTCATAAGAGCTCCTTAAATTAAAAAAACAGTTAACATATCTTTATTGTCTAAAAAAAATTCAAAACTAAATACTTAAATCAATAGACAAGCCAACAATTGACGAATCTTTGTCGTAGGCTTTTAAATTATTTTCGTAATTGGTGCCTTTTAAAACAGGTCCGATGTTGTAGTGATATAATGAATAACCAAGGCTTTCAGTGTGTTGAAAACTGATGTATTCTACATGTAAAAAACCATTTCTCACAACATCTTCATATGAATAATTGCTACCAAACTGTAATTTTATGCCGACGGTAACCGGATCAAAATTATAAGACGTAGCTATAGTTTGCACAATTTTATATTTAACTGCGGGATCACCATTTTCACGAGTTGTAAATTCGTTTGAAAAATGTCCGTAAGAAACTGAATACGATAAAGCATATTTTTCGATATCAAGATATTTTGTATCTAATGACAAACGTAGACCACCATTTGCTACATAAATTATACCGCGATTTTCACGAGATTCTTTTGAAAACGGAAGTTCGACTGAAAAGTAAGGTGCTAATTTTAAAGAAGGGAATAAATGCCAACCTGCATAGCCAGCAGAAATTAGGCCATCCGCAAATTCACTTTGTTCTGGTTCAACAGTATTGTAAGCGTAAGCGATTTTAGTAGATAAAGAGTAATCTCCAATTGTTACTTTTGGAACAACTTCAAAGCCTAAGCCTTTTGCCTGAGTGCCGTCTTCAGCGACTTCAGCTTGTTGTTCGTAAGAAATACTTAAATCAGCACTTAGTTTAACAATTGATTCACCTGATGAGTTTTTAGAAAGTGAAGTAGGTTCAGTATTCAATTCAGTCACTTGCGGAACAACTGGTTTGCTTGGCTGATATGTCGGTATGTTTTGCGTTGTAGTTAATTTAGTTTGTGATACTGGTAATATAGTTTTTTGTTGTTGACTGTTCTTGCGGGCTAACTGTAATTGTTTAGCTTTTTCACGTTTGTTTTTTAAAGCTAACTTCTTAGCATCACGTTTTTTTTTAAGGACTTCTTTTATTTTTTGTGAAGTATTAGGTGTGGTTACGCTGGGTTGCGCTTGTGCAAAAGACAAAGGTAAACTCGTTGTAACGAATAGGACTATTAATGAAATAAAAAATAAATGAATCTTCTTCATATCATTAAACTCAGCATGAACCATTCCAGATTATAACGAATGTATTCTTACTGAGTGTCTCAAAATGAGAACGTAACAAAAATGGCTATACAGTGAATAGGTTACGTTGATACATTTTAACTCCATAATATCTCCCATTCACCTTCCGATAGCCCTCGAAGTCGGTCTTTTTTATAAGAGATTTCACCAAGGGCTTCTTTTTCGTTCAGCTGAATGTAATTTCTGACATTTTTATAGTCTGTGCGCCCACGTACGACTCTTGTGAACGGTCGGTACATCCACAGCTTCAGCTTTCTTTTTACAGAGCTATGTTGCTTTGTCATTGTTCTTTTTGGGGTATCGGTCACGTTTTTTGATTTTATTTGTTGGTTGTTTCGAAATCGATCATCAACGACAACTCGTAGTTTATCTGTTTTTTCAAACTGCTGAGCAATTTGACCCGAAGCCACACGAAAGAAATGATGAAAGAAGCTTCGGCGTGTTGTTCTGACCATACAGTGGATGTGGTCTCCATGAATAGAGATCTGTTCAATTTTCACGAAAAATCGATCAGCGTATTTTTGAATGATTTCACGACTGAGTTTGAAATTCTGATGAGTCCTAAAACTTTGAGTTTTTAGAACTATTCTATTTATTTTAAATACAACGTGAAGAGATTCTTTACAGGATAAAGGACGTCGGCCTCGGCCACTTCGCTTTTTTCTATACTCTCCACCATGTTTTAAAGTTTGTTTTTTGGACGCCAGCTGAAATTGAGTCTGAATACTTTTTAGACTTGGTGATTGCGAGATTTTACGTGTGTGCATTTGCATGTGACCGATACCCCCAGAAAGTGATGTAAGGGGCAAGGATGCAAAACGAAGACGATGGCGAGGATCGATAAAGCGGGTTTAGATCGTATTTAAAATGAAAAATGGTTCGAGATTCGGATTAGAAAGCTTAGAAAGTGAGAAAACGCTTACAAAGTAAATTATAAGTAAATCACAAACGTGACCGATACCTCAAAAAATATTATTTCTGGATAGCTTTGAGGTCTTTGATTGTTTGATTCATGTTTTTTAAGCGGACTGAAAAAGATTTCAACATTGAGGACGCCCACAATGGTAATTCGTTCAGCATGACATCGTAACCTTGCTCGGAAACCTTCATTACGTGTACATCAGTTTCAGCTTGGGCAGAGGCCGTTCGGGCGCCCTTGTCGATCAAGGCGAATTCACCAAATGTATCACCTGGTTTTAGTTTAGCTAACTCAACTTTTTGACCGGCTTTATTTTTTGTGAAAATTTTAACTTCACCAGATTCAATAATATAAAAATGGGCTTCAATATCGCCTTCGAAAAAAATAAAATCACCGGCTTTGAAATTTTCTTTTGATATTGAACTCATAAAATCCCCTCACTTAAGACATCATTCATCGTAGTAAGTATTTTGGATTTAAGCTACCTGTGGCAGCACTGAAACTAGACCTTAGTCAAGAGGCTTCGCTAAGTCGTAGAGCTGTAAAGTTAAGTAAACAATTAGTACATAAGCTCGGTTTTTTTATGACTTCGCTATGCACCATAATTTTGACAAATATAAATCGTTTTATTCTTCGCCTTATCTATAAAAAAGGTTAGCATAGATAAAATTATGTCTAAAATTATACGGCACACAATACTCATCACGATTTACTCATTATCATTTCTATCGGCATCAACTTTTGCAATGTCATCAAAGCAAGATCAATCTTTGCAAGAAACGAATGTTACTTTTAAACAAGCTTATGAAACTTTTCTTAAACAAAACAGCGCCCTGGTAGAAGCTTTCGAAGAAAATGCAAAACAAAATGTTAAAACTGAAATGCTTCTTGAAAAACTAGAAAAATGGCAGCCGACAGATTCTTATTTTATTAACTATAAAAAATACTTCAAAGCTCATTGGTCAAACGATCAACAAAAACTTTATGAATTATACACAAGTTTGAAAAAACAGAAAAATCTAGTTCGTATACGCTACGAAATCATAACAACTTTTTTAAGTTTAAAACTTGACCAGATTGAAATTAAAGATTCAGTCGCTTTTTTGAAAAAAGAATCGCAATCATTAATGCGACAACTTAAGGGTTCAACAGAAGGTGACAGCTTAGAATCTAACTATTTAAAATGGCTAGCTGCAAATAAACTGTACGCGGATATTTGTAGTTCAGAAAAAAAACGCTGGAGTTATAGTGTTGATATTGAATTTGTTGAATTAACTACGGCAACAGAGAACTGCCAAATAGAATACGATGATTTTTTAAAACGATTGCGTCGACTTATTTTTGCGGCTAAAGAATATCAGGCTTTGCGTGAAATCGAACTGTATTCAAGCTATAAAAAACTGAAAGAATGGGAAAAATCTTACCTTGTGGCTGTTTACGATACGCACTTGGGTGATCCTGTAAAAGCTTTTCAAGATATTAGTCAATTTGAAAAAGAGTTTTTAGAGTCTGAATATAAAATTAATTATTTTTATATTGCTCAACGGGCAGGGCAGCACGAAAAGGCTGAAAAAATAGTTAAACAACTATTAAAAACTGATCTTAAGCGGGATGAGTTTAAAGAATTAGAATTTCAACAAGGTTTTTTGTTCTATCAATTAAAAAAATACAAAGAGGCTAACAAGGTTTTTGATAGCATCTATAAAAAGCATTCGCATTTAAAAAGAAAAAAGAAAAATAAAGATTTTGAACAGGTGGCTTGGTTACGAGCGTGGACACTTTATTTAGACGGTAACTTTATCAGTGCACTAAAAGCTTTTGAAGATACATTAAGTTACGCCTCTGACGAGGCCCGATTAGCATACTGGATATCAGATACACAGTATCAACTAGGTGAAGAAGTCAGTGCGATATCAGGTTTTAGAAAACTAGCTAGCCCTATACTAGAAAATAAATATTTTAGCTATTATAATTTATTAGCTTGGATAAAATACGAAAAATTGAGAAAAAACTATCAATCCAATGACCTGATTAAGAATATTTCAGCTTTAGCTAAAATGAATAAAGGTCTTTATCCAGTAGCTTCGGACAGCTTAAGTTATTCAGAAATCATGGATTCTTATACTTTCTTTGAAAAAAATGACTTTGAAACAGAAGAGGGCGATATACAGGTCATCAATTCAGAAAATGAAGTGATTGAAAATGTTGAGACAAACTTAGTTGTTGGTAGTTTTTCTGATTTAGCGTCGCAAATGTCTTTGGCTCAGTTTCTGATGGAAAACAATGAAGTTGATTTAGCTAGATGGCATCTTTACGAAATCGAAAAGAAAACTAAAGATCGAAAAAAAGTAGACATTTTAACAACATTTTATTTGGATCAACAGTTGTATTACAGAGCGCTGTCATTGATGAACAAAACAGTGAATGCACAAAAAGTTTCAACATCATTAAAAGCTGATCCTATTTTTTGGCAATCAATGTATCCTGAAGCTTACATGAATCAAGTTATGAAATATTCAGGTGATCGAAAGATCGATCCTTATTTGATTTTATCTATTATGCGTGCTGAAACACTTTATAAATTTGATGCAATATCACCAGTAGGTGCAGTGGGATTGATGCAGTTTATGCCGTATACAGCAGAAAAAATGTTTGATTTAATAGATGTAAAAATGAATGTGAGGGATTTATTTAAACCTGAAAATTCTGTTTTATTAGGGGCTGCGTACTTAAAAAAACTATCTGTAGAATTAGATTATCAAAAACCACTAATTGCTGCGGCTTACAATGGCGGGCCTCATCGTGTTAAATCGTGGCTTAAGAATTTAGGTCAAATTGATTTTGATCGTTTCATAGAGCACATTCCTTTTGCTGAAACCAGAACTTACGTCAAAAGGGTTGTCTCATTCAGAGCCACTTATGAAAAAATTTATAAAAATAATTTACGTACTGACACGTATAATTACTTGATTCAGCCTATCCCCATCAAGACCAAGGACGAGCTTTCGCTTAAAGAAGACTGGCTTTTATTCAAAAACAAACTTTAGTTTCACAAATGTCACGTTATAAATTTTTTTATCAAACGACTCAAGTCTGCTCTCAAGATTTCCGAAAATTAATGTAGTAAATGCATTGTGAGTACAAAAGACTTGTAACATAAATGTCTTAATTAATGAGGAAAATCTATGTTTGATTCTAAAATGAAGATATTAATAGTCGATGATTTTGAAGTCATGCGATTTAATATGAAAAAAATATTGAAAAATTTAGGTTTAGAACAAGTTACTGAAGCCATTGATGGTCAAGATGCATGGGAAAAAATTCAAGCAGCTCAGACTGACGGAATGCCTTACGATATTATTTTTCTTGATTGGAATATGCCGCGCATGAGTGGCTTAGAAGTTCTAGTCAACTGTAAAAAAGATGAAAAACTTAAATCAACACCCATTATTATGACCACAGCAGAACGCGAGCAAAAATCAATTATCGCCGCATTAAGTTCTGGCGCGACTGATTATATAGTCAAGCCTTTCAACGCCGCTGTTGTTCAAGAAAAGCTAGCTAAGCTATTACAAACTCAGAAGGCTGGTTAAATTATGCCTGAGCAAAAAAAGAAAAAATTAGATGATGTCGTAGCTACCAATGTTTTTAATATTAAATGTCGCGAATCAGTTAATGAAGTTTTTGAAAGTTTATTTATGCTAAAAGCTTCAGAAGCCACATTAGATTCACAAATGGTCAACACAGAAATATCAGCTGTTGTTGCATTTATGAACGACGAGGTTGAAGCGATCATGCAATTAACTTGTTCTAAACAAACAATTGTAAAATCAGTCAGGAATCAATATGCCAATAACTTTTCTGAAACACAAAGCGTGTTCTTTTTAGGTGAAGCTGTGAATATTATTTTCGGTATGTTAAAAGAAAATTTAAATTTGTATGGTTTATACTATGATAAATGTTTACCAATTGTTATCTCTGGACAGGATCATCTTGTTTTGAATTTGAATAACGCAGAAATTTTAAATCAAACTTTTAAAACTGATTTTGGTGTTTATAATTTAAAAATTGGTTTGAACAAAAAGAATGTTTTTTCAAAAGCTGGTTGATACCAGCTTTTGAAAAAGTTTCAGCTATACATTAAATCTAAAAAATAAAACGTCACCGTCTTTAACGGGATATTCTTTGCCTTCAAGACGGTACTTCCCGGCTTCTTTAACTGCTTGTTCTGTTTTCAAAGTAAACAAATCCTCACAGTGATAAGTTTCAGCTCTGATGAAACCTTTTTCAAAGTCAGTATGAATAACACCAGCTGCTTGCGGCGCTTTCATACCGGCTTTTATAGTCCATGCGCGGACTTCTTTTTCACCAGCAGTAAAATATGTATAAAGACCCAATAATTTGTAGGCATCACGAATCAAACGATTCAGGCCGGGCTCAGTCGCACCTAAGCTTTGCAAGAATTCAGCTCTTTCTTCAATCGGTAACTGGGCAATATCAGCTTCCATTGCAGAACAAATTGTGATTGTTTTATTGTTTTCTTCCGTAGCTCTTTTTTCAACTTGTTTAACCCAGTCGTTTCCACCAGCTGCGAAATCGGTGTCTGAAACGTTACATGCATACAAAACGGGTTTTGCCGTCAGTAAGTGCAATTCACGCATGTACGGCATTTCCAAATCATTACAAACAACTGATCTAGCAGGTTTTCCATCGCTTAAAGCTTGGTGCGCCCGTTGGGTCACATCAAGTTCCATTTTTAATTTTACATCAGATGATGTCTTCGCAATTTTTTCGATGCGTTTTAATTTTTTCTCAACTGAATCTAAATCAGCTAACATTAATTCTGTGTTAATGATTTCCATGTCACGCAACGGATCAACACTGCCAGCCACGTGAATAATATTTGGGTCATCAAAACAACGAACAACGTGAACAATGGCATCAGTTTGGCGGATGTGCGAAAGAAATTGATTCCCTAAACCTTCGCCTTGGCTAGCACCTTTAACAATACCTGCAATATCCACAAATTCCATTGTTGTTGGGATCACACTTTGCGGTTTAATAAACTGAGTGATTTGATCTAAACGAATATCAGGAACAGTCACAACACCAACATTAGGATCGATGGTGCAAAAAGGATAATTAGCAGCTTCTGCTTTTGCAGCAGTTAGAGCATTAAATAATGTTGATTTTCCAACATTTGGTAGACCAACGATTCCGACTTGAAGTGCCATAAATAATTCCTTTTTTACATAGTGCTTTGCAGTCCAAACTTACAGTTTGAGTTAAATATCTTCTACACGCATTTTAAAAATTAATCGACCCATTAAATCGAGTTGCTGCTTTTTCTGCGCCTTCAAAGATAAAACTTTCAGCCGCATCACAGGCCGTATCTAAATACTTGAGCAAATGAGGGCTTTCTTCTTTAGAAAAACCACTTAAGACATAATCACCAATATCAAATCGTGGGTCAGCTGGTCTACCAACACCTAGCTTTAAGCGGGTGTAGTCTTGCGTTCCCAATAATTCAGAAATATTTTTAATACCGTTTTGACCGCCGTGGCCGCGGTTAGTGTGAATTTTCATAGCACCAAAAGCTTGGTCGATATCATCATGAACAACGATCATTTTTGACATATCAATTTTATAAAAATTCAACAAAGCCACGACTGATTCGCCCGATCGATTCATGTAAGTTTGGGGTTTGGCTATAAGTACATCGATCATTTGTTTGTTAATGGTGTTTTCAATTTTAATTTTGCGAGTCAGCGCTTTATGTTCGGTTCTGTAATCGCCCGTATCACCCAAAGTTTTCAGCCAATAGTCACAGGCCATAAAACCAATGTTATGACGAGTTGTCAGATACTGTTGACCAAAATTTCCAAGACCAACGATCAAATGCATTTAGAGATTCCTCTATAAAACCTATTAAAACTTATCACAAAAAACAAAAAAAAAGGCGACCTTACAAGTCGCCTTTTTTTAATTCAGTAATTTAAAACTATTTTTTTCCAGCAGCAGGTTTCGCACCAGCGGCAGCAGCAGGAGCAGCGGCTTTAGCGCCAGCAGCAGGTTTTGCACCGGCAGCAGCAGCAGCAGGAGCACCAGCAGCAGGAGTAGCAGCAGCGGCAGCAGCAACAACTGGAGTTGCAACAGCTTCTTCTTCTTGAATAACAACTGCAGCAATTGTTAATTCAGGACGTGAAATTAATTTCACTCCATCTGGAATTGTTAAATCAGAAGCATGGATAGAATCTCCTAAGCCAAGATTGCTGACGTCAACTTTGATTGATTCAGGAATTGCAGTCGGTAGACATTCGATCTCAACTTGACGAGTAACAACATTCAGTAAACCACCTTCAGCTAAACCGATGGCTTTACCTTCGATAGAGATCTCGATAGAGACACGGACTGTTTTGCTCATGTCTAATGCGAAGAAATCAACATGTTCAGGTCGGCGTGATAATGGATTAACCTGTACAGATTTAATTAACGCGATTTTGCCATTAATTTTTGAATCTGTGCTTTTTAAATTTAATAAAGCATTTTCATAAGCGCGTGAGTTGTATTTTAAAATATCGTTAACATGAACAGAAACATTTGCATTTTCAACAGATCCATAAACGATTCCTGGAACCATTGAGTTATTTCTTAAACCACGAGAGTTTTTGCGACCTGTCGTGCGAGCTTCAACGTTTAATTCAATTCTTTGTTTCATTATTTTCTCCGTTCAATATAAATCTAAAAATTAACTACTAGTTCATCTATCAGTTCAGCTGTTAGTTCAGCTATCAGTTCAGAAATAACGAACTCACAGAATCATTATCGTGAATTCGACGAAGTGCTTCAGCAAGAACTGGAGCCACGGTAATAACTTGCATTTTACCAGAGGCCACAGCAGCTTCACTTAAAGGAATCGTGTCAGTGACAAAAACCTTTGAAATGGGACTTTCGATCAAACGTGAAATAGCCGGACCAGAAAAGACCGCATGTGTAGCAACAGCGAACACTTGTTTTGCACCATTCTTCAGTAAGCTGTCAACAGCTTGTGTTAAAGTCCCAGCGGTATCGATCATGTCGTCTACAATAATGGCCGTTTTATTGGTCACATCTCCAATAAGATTAAAGGCTTTGGCTTCATTTGGACCTGTTCGTCTTTTGTCGATAATGGCCAGTGTGGAATTAATTCTTTTCGCGAAAGCACGGGCTCTTTCCACTCCCCCGGCATCTGGACTCACTGTGACAAACTCAGAGCCTTCGCCGAACTTTTCTTTCCAGGCTCTGGCTAGTGTAGGAATGCCGAAAAGATGGTCAAATGGACAATTGAAAAAGCCCTGAATCTGGGCAGCGTGAAGATCGACAGCCACAACACGGTTTGCACCAGCTGTTGTGAGTAAATCAGCCATACACTTTGCAGAGATCGGTGCCCGCGGGGCAACCTTGCGATCTTGTCTGGCGTAGCCGTAATACGGGATAACCGCAGTGATTGATGCGGCCGAAGCTCTTTTCAAAGCGTCTAGTATGATAAAAAGTTCCATGTAACTTTGGTTAACAGGATTACAAGTACTTTGAATCACAAAAACATCTTGGCCGCGAACGCTTTCTTTAATTTCAACTTGGATTTCTCCGTCGGCGAAACAGTTCACTTGGCTTTCGCCCAACGGTGTCCCAAGTATTTGGCAAACATCCAAGGCTAATTTCTGACTGGTGTTGCCCGCGAAAATTTTAAAATTATTAGTACTTTTAGGCATTGGATTAGGCATGTGATGAGGATTCCTTTGTGCTTTGAAGTTTATTAAGAAAAAGATTAAGCGCTTGAGCGCGGTGAGATTTTTGTATTTTATAACCGGGGCCAAGTTCAGCCAAAGTTTTTGTTTCTTGATCAGGAACAAAAATAGGATCGTAACCAAAACCCATTTGGCCAACAGGCTTTTGCGCAATAACGCCAGTCATAACGCCTTCAAAAATCCACTCTTGATTATCTGGAGTTAGGACCACAGTGACGCATTTAAATTGTGCAGTCCTAGGATTAATATTTCGAATTTGCATCATTTTTAAAAGTTTTGCGACGTTTTCAGAATCGCGGGCGTTGGCGCCAGCGTACCTGGCAGAATGCACACCAGGTAAATTATTTAGACCAGAGACTTCAAGGCCTGCGTCTTCGCCTAAGACGTAACAATCAGATTTTAAGGCTTTCAGGGATTTCGCTTTGATACGTGCATTATCTAGAAAAGTCGCGCCGTTTTCAGGGCGGGGAGCAAAGCTTTTAATATCACTTTGTGAGAAAATTTTTAACTCACCAACAATATCACTGACATTTTTTAAATGCAGTTTGTATTCTTCAAGCTTGCCTTTATTTCCGGTCGCTATCCATAACTCCATTAAAATAATCTCCAATAATTTTTTGTTGATGCTTGAAAAGTTCGTGGCAACCTGTTTCCGCCAAAGTCATCATATCAAAAAGTTCAGCTCTTGAAAAAGTTCCTTCTTCAGCAGTACCTTGAACTTCGATAAATTCATTTTTATCTGTCATCACAAAATTCATATCCGTTCCGATTTCAGAATCTTCATCGTAATTCAAATCAAGAAGTGGAATTTTTTTAGGATTATTTTTTTGCTCATAAAGCCCAACTGAAACTGCAGCTACATAATGTTTCAATGGGTTTGCTTTAATTTCGCCTAGGGTTTGTAATTTTTTAAAAGCTAATGCCAATGCTACAAAACCACCAGTGACAGCTGCGGTGCGTGTGCCACCATCGGCGTTAATGACATCACAGTCGATAATAATTTGTTTTTCATTAATGACCTTAAGATCAACACACGATCGCAACGCACGACCAATCAATCTAGAAATTTCTTGTGTACGACCACCAGTCATTGATTTTTCCCGTTTAATTCGGGTGTGAGTTGAACGCGGAAGCATTCCGTATTCAGCAGTGACCCAGCCACTTCCAGAACCAATTAACCAAGGCGGTGATTTTGATTCATAAGTCGCTGTGCAGAGCACTTGCGTTTTACCGAATTCAACCATCACCGAGCCTTCGGCGTATTCAGAAATGTGCGGAGTGATTTTAATTTGACGAAGTTGATTGAGATTTCTTTTATCAGTGCGAGTGTAATCAGAAATGTTAAAATTTGACATGCTGTAGTTGTCCTAAAAAAAGCTAATTTTGTCACTTCAATTGATTATTAATAACGACTTTCAGAAGCCGGTCATAGTTGTGTAATTTGAGTGTTTATTCTAATGCTGTTTTATAATCGACAATGGCGTTGATGACGGATTGGGCAATTTTATTTTGGTAGTTATCACTCATTAGTTTTTTTGCCTCGGATAAGTTAGAAATAAACCCAACTTCAATTAAAACAGATGGCATGCTTGAGCGTTCGATCACAAAATAAGGTGCACGTTTTATAATAGATCTGGTTTCAGTCCAATTTTTTTTAAGCGCATGATTAAACTGTAAGCTTTGTCTTGTTTGGCCGAAGTTAATCAGTGATTGAACAATAGTTTCTGTTGGATTTAAATTTTTATTTTTAGAAGCTAGTTCATTTTTTTTAAAGAAAAATTCCATTCCCGATACTTGGCTGGAAGGGGCTGAATTCACATGAAGACTGATAAACAAATCTGCTTTTTCGGCTTCAGCAATATCGACTCTTTTTTGCAAAGAGAGGCTTTCATCTTTTTGCCGCGTTAAAATAACTTTTAAAATATTTTCATCGAATTGATTTTCAGCTAGTTTTTGAATCTTTTGACTTAAGCTTAAAGTTACTTTTGATTCTTTAAAGAAATCACGAAGTGCCCCCACATCATGACCACCATGACCTGGGTCTATGACGACAGTGAATGCAAAACTATTAACAGATAGTAAAAATATAAATAGAAGTAGTGAAAACTTTTGATTGGGCATTTAATTAAGTATGTCAGGTAATTTTAAGAAAGAGAAAAAAAAAGACGGCAAAAAAAAAGACGGCCAGGTTAAGGGGGG
>JAYUQO010000183.1:0-3550 GCA_043756765.1 Bdellovibrio sp.
AGACTTCATAAAACCACCTGTTTTTATCAGTTTAAACCCATAACCTATTGATACTATTAATAAACCACATTTAAGTTCAAAACTAAATGTTTATGTTAAAAAGACCTGGTTTTTATACGTTTAAAACTGTAACCCATTGATACTATTGAATTTATATACTTAGAAATTTGTTAAACAAAAGCTTTCTATCGCTCTAAAACAACATCAATAAAAGTAGAGTACGTTGGCTTAACCCGGGCAATGACAATTCGCGGTTTTAAACCCGGCAAATGAATTCTTATTTTTATTGGAAATCCATTTTCTTTCCATATTTCGTAATCAACTGTATTTATTGGTTGCGGTATTTTTTGCTGCACAATTCCCGTTATATGAAAACGTAGAGGATTCAAAGTTTGCTCGTAAAAGACAAATGGCACCAATTGCTTTTTTTCAGTGTTATACGCTGAAGTTGTTGTCGACGAATAAATTTCGTTACTTCGACCTAAGTAAATATCGTATGGTACATTCGGACCGCCACCATCAATAAGACCTGACCGCACCAGACTGAATGGCTCTTTGACGTAATTGAGATCGAGTGCTTGCAAAAATCCAATGCTATCTGTCTGAAATTTTTGACCCACTTTATAATCTAGTGGCAGTCTTAAGTTTATATCTAAAGTGAAGCCTTGCAGCGGTTGTATGTTGTTCAAAGAATTTTGCAAAGTTTTTGAATTTCCTAAATCTAATTCTGCCATTAATGTTTTGTATTTATCTTGATCGCATTTGCCGTTTTCACTTTCACTTTCGCAATTCAACAAGTGCTTGATCACAAATTTGTAAGTCGGATGATCACATAAGTTTGGTTCGACGCAAAACTTAGGAATATTAACAACATCGTAATAATTATTGATATTAAGGCTGGTATGCACTGCGCGCACGAGGATGAAAGGAACATCCAAGTCCTGCACATACTTGGTCTGTTGAAAAGATTTGAATTCAAGAACCTCATTAGGCTGATAATTCTTGTTCAAAGCTTCTCCGTAAATAAAATCTAAACGCGCACTTGGTACAATAACAGCGGTGTCTGATTCATAATGTTCGCCGCCGAATCCTACAGTTTCTAAGAAGTTAGTTGAAACTTGCATCCACAACTTTGTTATACTTGAATCAATTTTTGCTGCCGTTCGTTTACTAATTTTATCTGGAACTATTCCGGCGATGTTTAGAAACCTAGCTTTAATGTATTTTTCAGAATCTGGCATTTTATCTATTGCAATAGCACGTCTACGAAATGTAAAAATAGTATTACTGGAAAACGCCATTTCTTTTAATTCGGTAAATCCATATGGTAACTGTTTACCCACCCAGTTAATCACAGCATTATCAGATTGGGATCCAGCTGCTAGCTTAGATCCCCAAAATGGAGATCCTAAACTGACTACGGCATCAATGTGTCGGGCATACTGCGATAGCTGGGTGTCTGAAAAAGAAATATTCTCGGCCGTAGATTTTGCTAATAAGTTGTCGATATACCAAATGACAGAAACTAGGCCGCCTTGTGAATGCGTTATCAACGAAATTTTATCTTGTTCGATCAAGCCACCGTTTTTGACAAAAAATGTATCTATGGCTATCGATAAATTGCTAGCAAAATCAAAAGTCGATAATTTTTTATCACCCGTTAGGTATTCGAATTTCATAACTTGAAGGTTGTATTGAGGCTGTACGTCCTTCATTTGATTAACTAGAGCTTCAGGCATATATCCGAATGATTTTGAATTGCTATTAAGTCCATGCACCGTAATAATTAAATGAATCGGAGCACGAACATCAGCTTCCTGATTGGGTTCACGCTGTGAAGTTTTTGAAATGTGACTGCAAGACCAGCCAAAAATAAGACCTATAAAAACAAAAAATAAAACATGTAATTTCATTTATTTAATTCTATCACATTGAAATAAGAACAAAAGTAAAGTGCTGGTTAGTGGGATAATACCGGACTTCTATTGCAGAATTCTAATAGGGGGACCCTAGAAGCCTGCACCTAGACTGGCCGCTCGGCGAGCTGCAAGACCTACAAACCAAGTTTTGGCTGGTATCAGCTAGACAAATTTTCCAAGCATAATAAGTGAAAGATTTCTGACAAGTGTTTTGTATCCATAAAGTAATTTGGATAACTTAATTCTAGTTTTTTAATGTCTCCTGTATTTACAAGAACTGAATTTTTCTTTTCATATATTCATCAAATAGCGGGACAGTAAAACTATTGTCCCCGTGATCTGGGCTATAAATCATTCCTTTATTTATTAATGTGGCACGAACGGGCGCAACACTTTGAACTTCCCGTTGCATCAATTGAGCTATGTCTCCAGACCTGTGTGGGCCTGGCCCTAGTTCAGCCATTGCGCGTAAATACTTTTTTTTATGTTGGAGTTAAGCGGTCGAATCTAACTCAGAAAAAACTTTGAGTGATGCCAAAATAATTGAGCCTGATCAGAAAAGCTGCCAATAGAGATCTAAATTGAATAGTGCTTGCGCTATTTATAGTTTACCTGCAACGCGCCGTTTACCCTGTTCCACAGCTAGCATTCGCTAAGTCAAATTTTTGTAACTTAGCATAAACATATGTAACTGGACTTGATCTGGCATTTTTCAAATGAAAACATATGTCCATTCTAAGGATTGATATGAAAACTTTAATATTAGTTTATATTTCGCTTCTAGGCTTCTCCGGCTTTGCAGGTCAACTTCCAACTTGGGTGGAACAACAATCGAAACTGCAAGCCTATGAACAACTTGCCGAGTGGTCGACGGAAACTCAGCCGTACAAAATTCAAAGCACTAGAATTCAGGAAGAAAAAAATATGAATGGCGAGCTGACTCAAAAAGTTGAAATTGGCTTAGAATCTTTAGACTGCAAAAAGCAGAAGCTTGCTACGACTTGCTTGCCTGTCGGCCTTCACACGCCCAGCCCCGCTTTATTTTGTAATATGACTCTGATCGATTGTGGCGGAAAAAAGATTAGTAAAATGAAGCTGGTTAAATAATTTCGTTACGATAATTGTTCTTTTGCTTGCCGGTATACGCTTAACGATCAGCTTTTAAAATCCATTTGTAATGAATATTCTGTTTCATAATAAGACATTATTATTCAAAACCATGACCGTAATTTAAATCGTATCAGATTGAGATTTTACTTCAGGAGAAGAAAACGGACTTGTCTTTGCATGTGACTTTGAGCAGAGGTTTAAGATGCAGGCTTTTATAAAAACTATTTTTTTTGTGCTTTTAATATCGTGCTCGGCCCTGGCAGATAAGGTAATTATCTTAAGTGACCCCGAGAAAGCATTAGAGGCCCGCGTAGAGCTTATTATGAACGCCAAGAAAACGATCGATATGCAGTACTTCACTATCGAACATGATTATATTTCTATTTCAGGACTTGCACTGTTACGCGAAGCTGCAAAACGTGGAGTCAAAGTCCGATTGATTGTGGACTCATTATTTAATTTAATGACTCGCGAAATGATGAGTGCCTTTTTGAACAATTTAGAACCTGAGGCTAAACGAA
>JAYUQO010000184.1:0-3505 GCA_043756765.1 Bdellovibrio sp.
TTAGTTATTGCTGATTACGGAAAAGTTCCAATCAAACAAAATGAATTAAATCTCATCTGGAAATCGGAATTCACAAAAAGCCCTGCTGTTTTTTTTGAATTACATCATCAATATGAAAATTTATCGGATAAGATTAATTTTCTTTTTAAAAAATCATCTCAACTTAAACTATCCGAGCATAATGCCAGTCAGTTATTGAACTGGAAAGCTTTAATCATTGAAACTATCGTAGAATACTATAGCCAATTTGAAGAATTTTTAAATTGCGATTTATTTTATCTGATACATCAAAGTTTTGATGATGATTTAAATAGTTATTTGCAGGCTTTACCAGAGTCAATCAAAGCCGCTAACGGCAAAACGATCAAAGTGAATTACACTGATGAAAAAGCACCGTTGATTTCACTTAAAATCCAGGACGCTTTCGGGTGGAATGAAACTCCTCAGCTAGCCAGCCCGATCAATATGTCATTTACGGTTGAATTATTAGCCCCGAATATGCGCCCCGCGCAGATTACAAATCAATTGGGGTTATTCTGGAAAAATAGTTATTTAGATGTCCGAAAAGAATTAAAAGCCCGCTATCCCAAACACCCGTGGCCTGAAGATCCTACGAAAGGGTGAATAACTATTTACGGCTTTTTTACACTGGATTAAAAGCCACAGTCTATTAATTAATAAAAAGCAAAGCCAGCTGTCTCATTCTGAGAAACTTAAAAAAAACTAAGCCTATTTTTTGCAAATATAAATATTTATGACATTATTACGCAAAATTTTTATAGCCTTATTGATCCTGGGATGTTCTTTCGCAAATGCTAAAGAACAAAAAGTGTTCTTAACTGTGGCCGTAATAAATAACTCGATTAGAGAAAAAATTCTGCTGCACATGGACGATTACGGGCTAAACAGCGAATTGAAACCTTATTTAAGCTCTCAAATTAATGACATTCAATTTAGAACTATCATTACATCAAGTCGTGAAACAGCGATGGCTAAAATGAAAACGATCTTAAAGACTAACGAAGTATTGCATGGCTTACACGTTGTAGTTCACGGCAATAATGTTCGTAGCACTGATGGAACCAAAAGTACAACTTATCAAGATAAAATAGGCGAAATCGTCTCAGAATACAATCCTGAAACTGAATCCTACAGCGGCCGTGTGGATTCTTCATTTCGAGAATTTTTTTCTACTTTAAAAGGCAAAATTAGTCCTGATATAAAAGTTGTCTTTACATCATGCCTTAACCTAGATGTTGAGAATTCGAAATTTAATTTAGAAAAAATAAAAGCTGTAGCTAATTTTTTTAATATTAAAAATGGTTCTCTTTATTTCTCATCTAGCCTTGATGTTAGTATGTTTTCAATAAGCAACCGAGACTATTTTAATTCAAGGTTTTCCAAAGAGTACTTGTATTTTGCATTAAAATCTATTCTGACTTTAACAATTGTATCTGCCCTAGTTGGCAACGATGCTTATACTCTTGATTCACTGATGAGAAATTCAATTGACGCGCTATTGATTCACGCAGCAGTTTTAGAGCCTACAAAGATTTTTCTAAGTAATTTAAAAAGCCATATAGTAAACTTCAAAGTAACGGGATGGCTTTATGTTCTTAAAGATGGTGATGCTATAAGATACGAAGTAAAAGACAAGCTTAGTCGATATGCCGAAATTTTTGGAGCTCCCTTATTCCAACAGACAAGCTTTTCCAATTTGAAGTGCAGTGCTTTGTTCAATTAAACAAATTTTAATAATTGCCTTCAGCATTTAATCTGGGTACATTTAAATTGAAAACAATAAGGGGTTTATATGAAAACTATCATTTGTACTTTGTTATTAGCCTTAACATTTTCAATCAGCGCTTGTATCAAAACAGACATGGATAATACAGCTTCAGCATTAACATTAGAAGAGCGTGTAAATTCAATGTCAGAAAAAATCTACGACGAACAACCGAATGGTTGTTCATTTATTACCGCACCCTTGGGTCGCTATATCCAAACAAAAATGGACTGCGGACAAAAGATTATTGAACTTGTTTGGCAATGTTCAGCTGTTGGTGATTTACTACAGTGTTCAAAATCTTGTGATACAGACGCTTGCCTCATCCGATTAACTTTCCCAATGCCTAAAGCCGAATATGCTTACTGGGATTTAGTCACAGCTGATGGCACTGTTGTCGAAAACCGCCGCCGATTATTTCACTTAAAAACAGAAGAGTAATTTTTTTAAATGTATGTCGTTTAATCCACTTATTGCTGAGATTTCAGATCTATTTCGGACCTCAGGAAAACTTTTTTGGCTAGGTGGTGGCTATTCGTTAGATCTTTTCATTGGAAAATTAACCAGAGAACACGAAGATCTAGATTTTATTATCAAAAGAGACGATCAGCTTATTTTTCAAAATATATTAAAAGATTGGGATTTACACGCAGCTGATCCTCCAGGAAGCAGTATTTTAAAGCCATGGACTAAAGGACATTTTTACAATTTACCTGTTCACAATATTTGGTGCAGAAAAAATGAAACGTCTGCATGGGATTTAGAAATATTATTAAGTGAGTTTGAAAACAACGATTGGGTTTATCGCAGAAATAGATCTATTCGTGGATCGATCGAAGATTTTAGTTGGAAGACTGCAGACGGATTATTGGTTTTACTTCCAGAGATTCAATTACTTTACAAATCACGCAATCATCGTCCAAAAGACATTCAGGATTTAAAAAACTGCTTACCTAAGATGAGTACTGCACAAAAGAAGCAACTTAAAGAGTGGATCACTATCGATTCCGGATCAGATCATGTTTGGATCAAAGAAATTTAATTTTAAAAATCTGGTTTTTCAAAAAATCAATTTTCTAGCACCAAAAATGCATAAAGCGAAGTTGGGCATACCCATCTTCGCTTTATGAGGCTTAAAACTTCCATTTATTGGAGGTTCCGAATGCCGGATTTCTATAATCACCGTTATAGACTTTATCGCCATTTCGTGAAGCTAGCTTTAATCTTTTTAAGACTGATATCTTTTTAAGGCTGATTTATCAGATTTTAATTATTTTAAAGTTGCTTAAAGACTTTCTAACTTAAAAGACTCTGGATCTCGGCTTCTCGCCAATTGTACAAAGGTCTAGGTCGGACTTAAAATCCGTAAGTTTTAAGTCTCATGGATAAGTGAATTGGGCGTATCCACCTAACTGGTTTCATTTTGTCTGGCTTACTTTTTGCTTTCGAAGAATGTATGGGGGTCATTTAATGAAATCACTTTTATTTTTTCTTATTTTTTCTGTTTGGGTTACATCTTTTACAGCATCTGCTCAGTACACGTGCAACGATCGCGCATATCTTCAGGATGCACTCGCAAAATTAAATAAAGAATGTGGAGGCTCAGGTGGTCTTTGTAATGCTAAAGGGAGCAAAGGCAGTACGCTTGAATCAGCTGTTGCAGCTTGCGTAAAAGCTGGCTGGCCTGAATCATCTTGTAATCGAGACGTAACTTGCGAA
>JAYUQO010000185.1:0-3502 GCA_043756765.1 Bdellovibrio sp.
TTGGATGATCCATTTGCAATTATTAATGAGTTTACGAATTATATTTTAGCCTCAAGTAAAGTATATGCTGCGGCTAATAAGGTTGGTGAAACAGTTAAAATAGTATTTAGTTCGTTTTCAGATAAGGATCTAATTGAAAAGCAATTTTCGACTAAAGCGACGAAACAACCAGATACAATGAACTTTATTTTGGCTGAAGTTCAACAGTACTTGAAAACAAATGTTGTTAATAAATACTACACAACAAAATCAAGTTTTAAGAACAGAGCCGATCAAAATTATTATTGGTGTTTAGTTCCTTTTAAGTTAGCGAACACCGAAATTTATGCTATTTTTCTATTTGAAAACGTTGAACAGTTAAATCTATTCGCCCATCAATCTGCAATTATTTTAGCTGAGCAGTTAAATTTAATTCTTAATAATTTGACTCTAAAAGAGCTTTCATACACTGATGGTTTAACAAAACTAAAAAATAGTTTGTACTTCAGGCAAAAATTAGAAGAAACATGTTTATCGCATGACCAAGCTCAGCTGATTTTATTTGACGTCGATTTTTTCAAAAAAGTGAATGATACTTATGGCCACCCAGGTGGAGATGCTGTGTTGATCTTTATTGGCGAGAAAATACCACAAATTTTTCAAAGGTTTAATCAATTAACTTATGCTAAAAGTGTTGTGGCCCGTGTCGGTGGTGAAGAGTTCGCTATTCTTATACCAGATAAAAGTATTAATTTTGCAGAAGAGCTATCAGAAAAAATTAGATCTGAAATCGAAGCATCTACAGTCGTATTTAATGATGCAGAAATTAAATTTACAATCAGTATCGGGGTTTCATCATGGGACTCTGTCATTAACTACAGCGAACAGACAGTTAAAGAAGTATATAAACGGGCAGATGATGCCTTATATAACTCAAAAAGATCAGGACGAAATAAAGTTAGTTCAATTAAAGTTAAAACTAAAGAAGCCAGTTAGTCTGGTTTTGATATTTCCAACTTAAGTCTAGTCATTACATCAAGTCTTGGTTGCCAGTTGTTCGCGTTTTAATGACAATATCTATATGAAAAGCTTTTCTATTCGCAGAAAAATCATGTTACTTCTGAGTGTTACAAGTTTTGTGTCGAGTGCTGTATTTTTACTATATTCAATAGATATTTTTAAAAAAGATAAAGTCGCTTACATTTATGATACTAGTAATATGTATTTAGAAACTGTTTCAAATCAGTTTAAAAATGAAGTTAAAGTTGCAACAGATAATGCAAAGAAAATAGTTTCTAATTACCAAAAAAATAAATCATTTAAAATAGCTGATAGCCAGTTTTTAGATGTTGAAGATTTCTTATCAGAAGTGCAACTGATCAATGTGACTGCTGCACCCAAAGTGATTGATTCAATTTTCAAAGAGGGCTTTAGTCAAACAGATATTTTAAATCAGAAACAATTTGTTGAAAACCTAATGTATCTTAAAAATGAAGGTCAATCCATTTTCTTTGATCAAAAAAATGTCTATTTGGCAGACTTGGTTTACGACAAGGAAGAACAAATTGTCATGGTTTCTAGATTTGAATCTGAAGCATTGAATACTTTTTTTATGAATGATAAAGCATTCTCTTCATTTGCCCTGACTTCACAGGGGAAAGTATTACGACAAACAACAGGCCTTGAAGACACTTATATTCAGAATCATTTTCCACAGCTACTTTCGAAATTAGATATGCTTAAGATGGGAACCAGCGAAATCAAGTCGGCAGATAAAGATGAATGGTTACTGGCTTCAGCTAATGTTGGATTCGGTGATGCGTATTTGCTCACGCTAACGAATAAGAAAAATGCTTTTAGCGTTTTGACTTATTTGGTGAATAAATCATTGATCGTGTTTTTTATGGTTTTATCCGGGGTGATTCTTATTAGCCAAGTGGCTTCATCATATATTACAAAAAGAATTTTAGTGTTATATGAGGCTGCGAAACAGATCATTGATGGTAACTTTAAAGTAAATATTGAAGTTAAAGGTAATGATGAAATATCTGTATTATCGACGACATTCAATCGAATGGCCGTTGAAATTGTAAAATTACTTGATGATACAGCCAATCAGGCCCGTTTAGAGTCAGAATTAAAAACAGCTCAGGCTGTACAACAAACACTTTTTCCAGAAAGTTATGCACAATTACAAACAGCAGATATTTGTGGCTTTTACCAGTCAGCATCTGAATGTGGCGGAGACTGGTGGCATTATTTTGAAAATGACGATTCTTTCTGGTTTTGGATGGCTGATGCGACAGGGCACGGTGCGCCAGCAGCACTTTTAACAAGCGCCATTAAATCTGCGGTATCGATCACAGAGGGTCTTAATCTTGATCCGGTGTTAGCAATTGAAAAAATTAATAAATCAATTTGCCAAGTTTCAAAAAGCAAAATGATGATGACTTGCTTTTTAGGAGTTATTAATAAAAAAACTCGTGAACTTAAATACATTAATGCATCTCATGAAGCCCCACTAGTTCTGAAAAATAAGGCTGATTTAAAAAAGAAAGATATTATTTTCTTAGATGAATCAAAATGCACGCGTTTAGGCCAATCACTTGATTCGGTTTATCAGTCTGCCACATATCAACTAGAAGCTGGTGATCGAATTGTCGTTTACACTGATGGCGTACCAGATATTAAAAGTCCTTCAGGTGAATCACTTCAAGAGCGCGGGTTTTTTAAAATTATTTTAGAAAACCAAAATAAGCAAGTTGGTGTTGAAACATTTATTCTTTCGATGAATGATCAATTCGAAGCTTTCAGACAAAAAACTGAACTGATTGATGATGTTACATTTTTTGCGGTAGATGTTAAATGAGTAATAATTTTAAAAAGAACTTAGATGAACGTCAGCAGATCGTTAAAAATACGATTAGAAGTTCTTTATTAAAGGATCAGATTGTATTTGAACCTGCAAAATTACAGCAAAAAGAAATTTTATGCGCTGATAGATTAACACCATTAGAATGTTTAGATGTTATTTTGAGCCAAAAAACTCAGCACTGCATACAAAACTCATTAGAGGATCTAGATAATAAATGTCAGTTTTTAAATAAAATTTATGTCGATAAATTAGATTTTTTCAGTCCACAGTTTGAAGTCATTCAGGGAAACACGTGTATTATCGATTTTAACGATGCCTCATCTCGTGATGACTTGATTAAAAGGGCATTGAGTCAGTTAGGGCTAAATGCTGATTCACAAAAACTAGCTGGTATATGCCAGACACTTGAAGAGTTAATTATGAATGCGCAAGTGGATGCAAAGAAACTGTCAAAAAAAGAAGTGTTAGATCATTCAAAATTGATACTAAATGTTTCAAATCAATTGATTGCCATTTCTATTATTGATTTTTATGGAACTTTAGATTGTTATAAACTATTGAAGCATATCCAATCAGCTTTTACTTTAGGTTTTGATAAAGCTATGTCAAAAAATTCTATCGGGGCTGGTTTGGGATCAGCATTAGTTT
>JAYUQO010000186.1:0-9751 GCA_043756765.1 Bdellovibrio sp.
CTAATGACCGCATTGGTGCATTGTCTTTTGGTCAGGACAAAATCCCTTCAAAAATGAGCAGTAAATTTAATAAAACTATAGACCTACAAAAACTTATTCAAGTGGCCCACAAGCTTGAGCAGAATATAATGCTTGATGAAACTGAACGTGCACTTATTATGATCGGCCCATCGGCAGGTGGGGCTAGGCCTAAAACAACTGTTGAGCACAATAAAAATCTTTGGCTTGCTAAGTTTCCAGCACAAAACGATAAGCAAAATTATTCAAGAATCGAATATGTAACGATGAAGCTGGCTAAAGATTGTGGGCTTAATGTACCAGATTTGCAGATTCTTGAAGTTGGATCACAGGAAGTTTTTTTAATTAAACGCTTCGATAGAGAATTTGACGTACAAGTAAAAAACTATTACAGAAGGCATTTTGTAAGCGGTTTAACTCTATTAAATATTGATGAGCGAGATCGACAAAAATATTCTTATCTTGAGTTAGCTGATCAAATGAGAAGATGGATTAAGAAACCAAAATTAGATTTAGTAGAATTATACAAAAGAATAGTTTTCAATGGTTTAGTTTCCAACACAGATGATCATCCAAGAAATCACGGATTTTTATATACAGGAAATAATTATAAATTATCACCAGTGTATGATGTTGTGCCAAAACCTGAAACAGGATCAGTTAGATATTTGGCAATGGAATTTGGTCAACATGGTCGTGTATTTAATTTAGAAAATTTACTATCCCGTTGTGATGCTTTTGATTTAACAAAAGATGATGCGAAAAATATTTTTTACGATTTCAAATCTAAACTCGTAAAATGGCATGACTATTACTCGAATCAAGGCGTTCAAGCTGCAGATTTGAAATATCTAGAAGGGGCGTTTAGTCACTGGAACGGTCTTTGAGTAATCAGATTTAGTCAAAATAAAACGGGAAACTTCAAAAAATCAATAAGGATTATAAAAAGTCAGCCTGAAAAATAAACTTTTTAAGGTTTCAGCTTGACGATTTTCAATGAGAACTCCTATTTTAATGACCTATGTCTACAAAACGCGATTATTACGAAATTTTGGGTGTTGATAAACAGTCTGAAGCAGACACAATAAAAAAAGCGTATCGTAAAATTGCGATGCAGTATCACCCCGATCGTAACCCTGGTGATAAAGTCGCCGAAGATAAATTTAAAGAAGCCGCAGAAGCCTACGAAGTTTTAAGTTCTTCTGATAAAAAAGCGCAATATGATCGTTTTGGTCACCAAGCATTTCAACAAGGCATGGGTGGTGGTGGCTTCACGGATATGAATGATATTTTTTCTCAGTTTGGAGATGTGTTCGGTGATTTTTTTGGCGGCGGTGGTGGTGCTTTCGGTTCTGCTAGTGGGCGTTCAAGACAAAGAAACTCATCACGTCGTGGTGCTGATTTAAGATATATTACAGAAGTCGAATTACAATCCGTTTTAAAAGACGAAGAAAAACAAGTTGAATTTGATACTGAAGAACACTGTTCAGAATGTAATGGCACAGGTGCAGCAGCAGGATCAAATCCTGTAACTTGTAAAACCTGTAAAGGCCAAGGACAAGTTGTTCGACAGCAAGGTTTTTTCACCATGGCCACAACCTGTACATCATGCCAAGGATCTGGCCAAACAATAGAAAATCCGTGTAAACCCTGTCGTGGGCAAGGCCGTTCAAAAATTAAACGCAAAATTAAAGTAAATATTCCTGCGGGCGTCGACAACGGAACACGTCTTCGTATTCAAGGTGAAGGTGAAGGCGGTCACAAAGGCGGCCCAGCTGGTGATTTATTTGTCGAAATTCGTGTGAAAGATCACGATGTGTTTGAACGCGAGGGCGATCATATTTTTGCTGATCTTGATGTGCCTTTCGAGCAGTTTATGCTTGGTGGAGAACTTAAAGTTGATGCTTTAGACGGTGAAGTTGAAGTCGAAATTCCGGTCGGTGCTACACCCGGTGAAAGAATCAAAATTTCAGGTCGTGGAATTCCGTCTTTACGGGGCTCACGTCGGGGGGATTTATATTTCACGATGCATCCTGAATTTCCGGCAAAAATCACTGAGGACGAGGAAAAGCTGCTAAGACAGCTAGCAGAATTGCGTCAAATCAAAGTCAGTACTGAGAAAAAAGGATTTTTTGGTCGCAAAAAGTAGCTGTTAGTTGTGGTCTTAGTTATGGCAGGAGCAAATTGAGACACTTTTTAAGTTCTTGCCTTGACGGTTGGATTTAAAGAATCACATTGAATTGGATATTAAATAAGTTTTATAAAAGTCTTAAGTAGGGAGTTTCTTATGGGAAAAATTATCGGTATAGATTTAGGTACAACAAATTCATGTGTTGCTGTTATGGAAGGCGGGGAACCCATCATTCTAGTGAATGAAGAAGGCGCAAGAACGACCCCTTCAGTTGTGGCTTTTACGAAAGACGGAGAGCGTCTCGTTGGACAAATCGCAAAACGCCAAGCTGTGACTAATCCTGAAAATACAATTTATTCTGCTAAACGTTTTATCGGTCGCAGATACGAAGAAGTTCAATCAGAACTTAAATTAGTTCCGTATACAGTAGAGCCAAAAAACAACGGGGCTGATTGCGCTTTTAAAATTCAAGGTGGAAAATTTGCGTCTCCAGAAGAAATCGGCGCAGGCGTTTTAGCTAAACTTAAAAAAGTAGCTGAAGATTATTTAGGTGCTGAAGTCACAGACGCTGTAATCACAGTTCCTGCATACTTTAACGATGCGCAAAGACAAGCAACAAAAGATGCAGGTCGTATTGCGGGCTTAAACGTTCGTCGTATTATCAATGAGCCAACAGCTGCAGCTTTAGCTTACGGCTTAGATAAAAAGAAAGATCAAAAAATTGCGATTTATGATTTTGGTGGCGGTACGTTTGACGTATCTGTTCTTGAAGTCGGTGATGGTGTTGTTGAAGTTAAATCAACAAACGGTGATACCCACTTAGGTGGTGATAACTTCGATATCGTGATTTTAGAATGGTTAATTACTGAATTTAAAAAAGACCAAGGCATTGATCTTAAAAATGATAAAATGGCTTTACAACGTCTTAAAGAAGCCGCTGAAAAAGCAAAAATTGAACTTTCATCTGCGCAAGAATCAGATATCAATTTACCATTTATCACAGCTGATCAATCGGGCCCTAAACATTTACAAATTAAATTAACTCGCTCTAAATTTGATCAAATGACCGAAGATTTAGTTCGTAGATCAATCGAACCTTGTAAAAAAGCCTTAGCCGATGCGGGTTTATCGACAGCACAAATCGACGAAGTTGTTTTAGTGGGTGGGTCGACTCGTATTCCATCAATTCAAAAAGCCGTTAAAGATTTCTTTGGTAAAGAGCCTAACAGAACAGTGAATCCAGATGAAGTTGTGGCCTTAGGCGCAGCTGTTCAAGGTGGAGTTCTTGCTGGTGATGTAAAAGATGTTTTATTATTAGATGTGACTCCGTTATCATTGGGTATAGAAACAATGGGTGGCGTGATGACAACATTGATCGAACGTAATACGACAATTCCATCTAAAAAATCTCAGGTTTTTTCAACGGCAGCTGATAATCAACCAGGTGTTGATATTCATGTGTTACAAGGCGAAAGAAAAATGGCCACTGATAATAAATCTTTAGGTCGTTTTGAATTAGCAGGTATTTCACCAGCACCACGTGGTACACCACAAGTTGAAGTGACTTTTGATATTGATGCAAATGGTATATTAAATGTGTCAGCGTCTGATAAAGCCACTGGTAAATCACAACAAATTAAAATCACTGCGCAATCAGGCTTAAGTGAAGAAGAAATTAAAAAAGCGGTTAAAGACGCAGAAATGCAAGCAGACGCTGATAAAGAAAAAGCAGAAGCGGCACAAACACGTAATAACTTAGATAATCTGATTTACCAAACTGAAAAAATGATCACAGAATCAGGTTCTAAATTACCAGCCAGCGATTTAGAAACAATTAAAGCAGCGGTTGCTGATGCTAAAAAAGTTTTTGAAAATAAAGCTGCACTTACATCTGAAATGAAAACAGCTTTTGATCAGTTACAAGCATCGTCTCACAAAATCACAGAAGCTTTATATAAAGCCGGCGCAGCTCAAGGTGATGCAGGTGCCACAGAACCAGCAGCTAACAATGGCTCTGGTAAAAAAGACGATGACGTGATCGATGCCGATTTTAAAGATGTGAACTAATTATGACGAAAAATTTTAATCAAAAAAATATAATGATTTTTGGAGCTGCAATTTTGATTGCGGCTCTGTCTCGTTTAGTGAACCATCATTGGAACTTCACAGCAGTGGGCGCAGCAGCTTTTGCTTTTGCATTGTTATTTCCAACTGATAAAAAAGTGTTTTTTATTCCATTAGTCAGTTTACTAGTCAGTGATATGATTTTAGGGTTCCATGACACGATGTTATTTGTTTATGGTGGCTACATGTTAGCTTTATTGCCATTTATGATGATGTCTGAAACTAAAAGTTCTGCTGCAAGTTTAAAGCTTCAAAAAGTTTTAATTGTTTTATCGGGCAGTTTAATATTTTTTGTGGTTTCAAATTTTGGAGTTTGGGCACTCGGTCAAATGTATTCACAAAACTTAATAGGTCTTATTGAAACATATGTAATGGGTTTGCCGTTTTATAAAAATCAATTCTTAAGTGATATTTTATTAACGCCGGCTTTATTTTATTCTTTTAAAATGATGTTGTCTCATCAAGTGGCTCAAAAAGTTGTTCTAGTTTCTGCCAAGTCCGACCGGGGCAGTCGCTCAAAAATTTAGTATAACGTTCATTTTCAGCGCAGTTATTATTAAGGGAGTCATTTGTGAGAGCATCACACATGGCTTCGCGCGATGAAAAGTTTTTTTCACCAGTGGCACAGCCATTCACGTTAAAATCGTAACTGTAAGCACTTTTTTCTTCAGAATAATCTAGCAACTGATTACAAGCTGCAGTTGAAAATAGAAATAATACTAAAGTAAATATATAGCTAATTCTCATGTTTTAATTTTCCTTAAATCACTTTCAGCCAGTTCTATCAGCTTTGCAATGCGACTTCCAGTGTAATTCAAATGTCCCAATTTTCTTTTAGGGCGATTCATGTCTTTACCGTACCAGTGTAGCCGTCCGTTCAATCCATTAGCTATGAGCGGTTTTCGGTAAGATTTACCCAGTATATTTTGCATTAAAAAACACGCTGTCGATTGCACATCATTCGGAAAATCGATTCCTAAAATTGATCGTAAATGCAGTTCAAATTGATCAATTGAAAAAGCATCTTGGGTAATATGCCCTGAATTGTGAACTCGCGGGGCGATTTCGTTAATTAATAATTCTTTGCCTAAATCAAATAATTCAAACGAAATTAAACCAATAAAATTAATTTCATTTAATAAATTTTTAATCTTTTCAGTTAATTGCGGCAGCGCCGGGTGTTTAGCTGGGCCCCAGACACGGTAACATTGATGATTTTTTTGCAAAGTATGCATTAAAGGATAAATAAAAAAATCTTTTTTCTTATTTCGAGCCATCACTAATGATTTTTCGCTTTTAAAATGAATAAATTTTTCGGCAATATACTGTGTTTCTTGATTAGGGTGGGCCCGCTTAAAACGCCCTAAATCAGCACGTGATTTAATAATGTATGTACTAAGACCATCATAACCCCCATGGCGTTCTTTGATCACCATATCGCCATCAAAAACATCGAAAGCTGATTCAAGATCATCTTTTGAATTAATTTTCACAAACGGGGCTGTGGGTATTTGATAATCCCATAAAAGTTCTTTTTGCGGCCAGCGATCTTGTAAAATTGCTAAATGCTCTAGAGACGGATAGCAATGTTGAGGCCTTAGCGTGGCCTTTTGAATCAATGTTGCTGGGATAAATTCATTCTCGAACGTGACATAATCAGCTTTTATAAAAAGTTTTTTCAAATCCTGCAAGTTGTACGGATCACCGCAGATCCATTCAGATGCAAACTGGGCTGCAGGATCATCTTTTTTCGGCGACAAGACATAAATTTTTAAACCCATTTGTCGTCCGCGAATGGCCAGCATCTGGGCCAGCTGCCCACCACCGATTAGACCAATTGTTTTTTTATTTGTTTGCATATGTCTTAGTATATGAATTATTTTGTTCAGAGCAATGAAAATAGCAACAAAAACTTATTTAAAACCATTTGAATTTCCTTTATGTTTAGCGCCGATGGTGGGTTTATCACATGTGGTTTTAAGAAAAGTTATTTTTGATTATATGCCAGCGGATGCTGAAACTTTTTGGCCTACTGAAATGCTCAATTCACGCAGGGTTCCCCATGAAAAATTAGGCTTTACTGCTGAAACATTACTTTTTGAAGGTGAGAAAAATTTAGTTCCACAAATTTTGGGTAATGAAAAAGATGCTATTCAAAAAACAATCCATAAAATGATTCATGAATGGTCTGATGACGCTGAAGCAGTTTTAGGGATTGATATCAATATGGGTTGCCCAGTGCAAAAAGCACTTAAACACAATTATGGTGTGGCCCTCATGGGTGATGTGGATTACGCAGCAGCCGTTGTTGATTATGCAGCCACAGCCAGTAAAAAACCTGTGTCTGTGAAACTTCGTGCTGTCGGCAGTGAAAAATCGATTCCTGAATTAATCAACTTTGTTGAAAAATTAAAAAATGCTGGGGCTTCATGGATTACACTTCATCCACGTACAGCTGCCCAAAAAAGAAAAGGCACAGCTGATTGGAATCAAATCACTGAACTTAAAAAAGTTTTAAATATTCCTGTTGTTGGCAACGGAGATGTGCAAACAGTTGATGATGTCATAGCGATGCAAAAACAAACAGACTGTGATGTGGTCATGTCAGGGCGAGGTTTAGCTGCCAGGCCATGGATGATGTGGCAATTAGGTGATAAATTAGGTATGACAGCACCCACGCACTTACAAAACCGCAAAGTGCCAACCACAGATTATGAAGAGGGCGCTGAATACGGGATTTGTCTTTTAAATTATATCAAATGGACAAATTATTACTTTGGCGAAAAAGTTCATATGAAACCTGATCTAATGATTCGTAAAATTTTATTTTATGTGAAAACAACTCATGTGTGGCTTGAATTCGGTCATACTTTAATGACTGAAGTCAGCCGCGCAAAAAGTTTACCTGACATGGAAACCCGAGTCGAAAATTTCTTTAAAAATCCCCAACGCATGTTTGCTTACACAGAGCTGCGACAATAATTAGATAAACCAGCTGCGCCAGTAGTTAAAAGGCTAGTGGTAACAGTAATTAGATAAACCATATTAAACAGTCGTTTTATGTATTTGGAATTAATCTGGGTTTTCCGTAAATTAAGTTTCAAAAAGCTTCATTCTTTGAATCCGATTTTCGAATCTGTTTACTGCGTATGTCAGCTTAATTCAATCTCGCCATCGTTTTTGATTTGCATCATCGATACCTCACAAGGGGTATCGGTCACATGAAAAAACTAAACACAAAATTACAGAAAACATTTACACGCACATCTTCAAAACACAGGCAAACACCAGGTCTAAAAAGCATTCAAACACAGTTCCAGCTGGCCTCCAGTCCGCGATCTTTAGAACATGGTGGAGAGCATCGAAAAAAACGCCACGGCAGAGGTCGTCGTCCAATATCGTGTAAGCAATCACTGCATGTTGTCTTTAAAATAAATAGAATTGTTCTAAAAACACAAAGTTTAAGGACTCATCAGAATTTTAAGCTTTCAAGCGAAATCATTCAAAAATATGCAGCCCGTTTTTTTGTAAAAATAGACCAAATATCCGTTCAAGGAGATCACATCCATTGTTTAGTTAGAACATATAGGCGAAGTTTTTTTCATTATTTTTTTCGTGTGGTCTCAGGTCAAATCGCACAGCAATTCGAAAAAACAGATAAACTGCGGTTTGTGGTTGATGAACGATTTAGTACTGTGACCGATACCCAAAAAAATGGAAAGAACACCACAAAAAGAAAGCTTAAGCTGTGGAGATATCGGCCGTTTAGCCGAGTCGTTCGTGGGTATAAGGCTTATAAGGTCGTTCGAAATTATATCCAATTAAACGAAAAAGAAGCCCTTGGTGTTATATCCTACAAAAAGAACCGCCTGAGGGGGTTATCCTTAGCCGAATGGGATATACTGTGGATTTAGTAGGAATTAAATTCGAAGTGTTGAGCTAATAGAAACTACTGATGTTGTAATTGCCGTGAGTTTAACTTAGTTTGAGCTTTTGCTTGGATAAGATTTGCTGAAATATTTTTCTTCAGCTGGTCTTTCAAAAATGGTGGGATATCCCGTTTTTTATAGCCATTACAGTAATCACTAATGATAATTGCTTCGGCAGAAGCCGCATCCATATGTTGTTGTAAAAACAAATAGGCTTTTTCAGCTAAATTAATTAATGAAATTGAGTGCGTTTCCGAATACTGCGACGATAAATACGTCACAAAATCCATAAATCGGTGAAAAAAAGACCCATCATGATTTTTCATCCAAATCATAAAGTTTTTAAATTCTCCGCTGTTGGCGTATAAATCCCAGAACTTGGCAAATCGATTCATCACTTGCAGCGTCTGATAATTCATCGTTGATGTGTGCAAAATCTGAAACGGAGGAGCATCCTGGTAACGCATATCAAATGTTTTTTCATGACGGGTAATCGGCGTGCCCTTTAAACGCTTCAAAATACCCACTTGAATTTCGTCAGGACCCATTTCAGCTAAACGATTAAAACCTTCACCGAAAGATTCAATGGTTTCACCAGGAAGACCTACGATTAAATCCGCATGTGAATGCACGTGGGTAAATTCTTTTAAATATTTAAAATTTTCTGCCACTTTAACTAAATCATTTTTTCTAGACACGTTAGCCGCGACTGCGGGATTCAAAGTTTGAATGCCGACTTCAAATTGTAATGAGCCCTCAGGAAACTGTTTAATCAGATCTCTGATTTCAACAGGTAATCTGTCAGGAACCATCTCAAAATGCAGAAACAATCCTAAATGAATACGTTCTAAGAAAAATTTTAAAATTTGCGTTGATGTGGTCGGGCTTAAATTAAAAGTGCGATCGACAAATTTAAATGAAGTTGCGCCCCTAGTGATCAGCAAATCAATTTCTTTTAAAAAATCTGTTAGGTCAAAACTGCGAACCGATTTATCTAATGAAGATAAGCAGTATTCACATTTATACGGACAGCCGCGTGAGGCCTCGACGTAAATCACTCGATTTTTGATATCTTCGTCGGTGTATAACCCGTACGGCATTTGAATGTCTTTAATATTGGGTAATTCACCACGGATGATTTTTTTACTGAAATCAACAGTTGGATGGGTAGCTCCTTGAAGGTGCATCAAGCAGAAGTCTTTGAACAAGAAATCAGCTTCTCCGCAGATCACATGATCCACCAGCGGGAATAATCTTTGAGACTCAGTCTCATAAGATATTTCAGGGCCGCCAAGGACCACAACGGTCTGTGGTGAGACTTTTTTAAGAATACTGATAATATCAAAGACTTCGTTGGTATTCCATATATAGACGCCAAAGCCGACTATGCGTGGGTTGTAGCTTAAGATCTTTTCAACGATAGTGCGGGGGTTTTCTTTGATCGTCCATTCAAGCAGCTGGGTTTGTTCTGCTAAAGACCCCATTTGCGCCAATAGATAGCGCAAACCAAAAGACGAATGCTGGTAGGTCGAATTCAATGTGCAAAGTA
>JAYUQO010000187.1:0-3467 GCA_043756765.1 Bdellovibrio sp.
TTTAGAGAGATAAAGAGTTTTCTTAAACGATAAGATATTTGATTCTTTGATTAAAATTCGACCGTGTTTGGTTGTATTTTTTTGATTATTTTCGTTGCAAGTTGTCGTCAGATAAAACTGAAGACCCTTTTCTTTGCCGATGATGACCTCTTTAAATTCAGCTGAATATTCACAGGTTGGAAATGGGATGGTCTGAGCTGTGTTTTCTGTTTTGTCTTTTGGTTTTTCAATTGAAGCTAATAGCCTGTCGCCGAAGCGGCCATCAAAAGAAAGTCTGATTATTTGGGAATTTGATTTTGAATCGATAAGATCGAATTGGGCAGAGATAGACTTAAAAAAAGATTTCGGGGCCGTTTGTGCGGGCCCCGAATAAATGAGTAAGAATAGGATCGAAATTAAAGATATAGCTAATGGCATTAAACCATTATTCTAGATCTTTAAGTTCCTGTGCAAGTCTTTTATCGTTTTGCAATCTTGAAGGCTTACTTTGTTTTTTCTCTTTAGCAAAAGTTAAAAAGTCTTTTTCAGTTTTAACGTTAATAGCTGTTGAATCGTTAACAGCAACAACTTGGTATTTGTTTCTTTGTTCTAAAGCTGCAATTTTAACGTCTTTAACTGACTCTTTAACTTGGGCGTGAAGTTCTTTTTGAGCCTTATTGTTTTCTACGATAATCGAGTTGAAATCCACAGCAAATGCTTGTGAAGTCATTAAAGAAGCTACTGCGACTAAAAATGAGCCAGCTAAGAATTTTAAAGTTTTCATAAAATCTCCTCTTGTTAATGCGTCGTTATCGACCGTCATACATGTAATCATTGCAAAGGCTGGACCCAAATGCCAAAGACCAAGTTCTCAGACTAAGACGCTGAGAGCTTGTAAAATGGTTAATACTGATGCTTTTTTGTTAACTTTTAAACAGGGTCTTTTTTTGTTAGTCAGCTCTTTGAATAGTGTTTGATAATGATACGAAAAAAGATTATGTTTCGCAGTCAATGAAGACCGTTTTTAGCACCCAAATCTATATAGAAAAAGCACTCAATTTCAAGAGCTTAGATCGTAAGATTCAATCTGAACTTATGGATGAATGTCAGCTGCTTTTGGATAAAGATTTTGAAGGCCATAAATGGTCTGAAATGAATTATCCCAATGGATATACGAGTTATGGCAGCTATGATCAGTTACATAGCCAGAATTCAACGTTCAAAAAACTAGGTCTTAAGCTTGATAAACACATGGCTAAGTACGTACATCAACTTGATTACGACATTAAACCCACGGACTTAGAAATGACTCATTGTTGGGTGAATATCATGCCTGAATTGGCGCAGCACACGGCTCATATACACCCGCTTTCTGTGATTAGTGGAACGTTTTATTTACAAATCCCGAAAGCTGCAAGCAGCATTAAGTTTGAGGACCCAAGACTGCAATGCTTTATGAATACTCCGCCAATTAAGTTTAAATCAAAGCTTGCGAATAAACGCTTTATTGAATTAAGACCTCAAGAAGGTGATGTGATTTTATTTGAAAGCTGGCTTAAACATGAAGTTCCAAGGAACAAGTCCAATGAACCACGCGTCAGTATTAGTTTTAATTATGGATGGAAAAAATAAGTATGAAACCGATGAAAATTAAATTAAATGAAGTCACTGAATCTGGCAAACAATACACATTTAACCGATCAACTGGTGAACTCAATTATGACCTTAAAGATTTAATTGGCGATTTACCTTATGAAGCTGATTTTTTTATTAAACCCTTAAATTCAAAAGACTACACCGTTCAAGGTGTCATTAGAACACAGACTTTTGAGCAGTGTTCTTTATGTGGTGATCAGTTTAAATTTAAAACAGAAGCTAAAATTAATGAGATTTTAATTCCTGGAAAAGATGAAATCAAAAATAGCCAATTCAGTAAGTCAAATCACGTTTCTGAACTCAACGACGATGGTCCCAGTGTTTGTGAATACTATAATGATGTCTTTATGGTGGGTGAATTTTTTCACGAAGCTATCGCCCTCACGGTGCCTTATAATCCAAAACCTGATCAAAACGATGATGGGTCATGTAAAGTGTGTTTAAAAACGCTAACTAACGAGTTATTTACATATGATGAAAAAATGGGCGTTGAACAAAAAGTGAATGCTTTTGTGTCTTTAAAAAATTTAAAGCTTAATTAATTTAATTTCAAGCTTATGAGAACAGCTTGCTTTTAGACTTTTTTTAATTCATAACTAAACGTCTTTGAATATGCCTTTATATTTATTTAATCATTAACGGAGGATGAAATGCCTACACCGAAGAAAAAAACCTCGAAATCTCGCAGAGATATGCGCCGCTCACATGATGGATTAGCTATGCCTGGTATGGCTATTGATAAAAAATCTGGTGAACTTGTACGTCCTCACCGTGCTTTTAAAGCCGCTGATGGTGCCTTATATTACAAAGGCAAACAAATCAGTGCAGCAAAAGCTAAGAAATAGTTCTATTTCCCAATAACTATTAATTAACTATGTATAACACTAAAATATCTGGCGTAGGCTCAGACCTTCCTGAAAAAGTTCTAACTAATTATGATCTCGAAAAAATGGTCGAGACATCGCATGATTGGATTGTTCAGCGAACAGGAATTGAACGTCGTCATGTCTTAGCTGCAGGCGAAGGCACTTCTGATATGATCGTCAGAGCAGCAAACAGAGCTCTTGAAGATGCAAAAATGAAAGCCGATCAGTTAGATCTTATCATTGTTGCCACATTGTCTGGTGATTATAAAATGCCAGCCACAGCCTGTATTGTTCAGGCTAAATTAGGCGCAAAAAATGTGATGGCTTTTGATTTAAACGCCGCCTGTTCAGGTTTTGTTTACAGTCTTCATGTCGCTAACCAATTTATAAAAACTGGTGTCTATAAAAATATTCTTGTTTGTGGTGCTGAAAATTTAACTCGTATTTTAGACTACAAAGATCGTGAAACGTGCATCTTATTTGGTGACGGAGCCGGTGCATTTATTGTTTCCCAGGCATCACCTGAAGATAAAAATATTATTTTAGCAGCCCACTGTCATGCCGAAGGTATTCACGCTGAATTACTTTGGGCTGAAGGTGGCGGAACAAAAGTTCCGTTTTCACAAAAGGTTCTTGATGAAGGTTCTCACTTTATGAAAATGAAGGGTAAAGAGATTTTTAAAAATGCTACGCGTGCTATGGCTTCTTGCTGTAACGAAGCCTTAGCTTCAACAGGCTACACAGCTGATCAGTTAGACTGGATTGTTCCACATCAAGCAAATTTAAGAATTACTGAAGCTGTTGCTAATCAATTTGATTTTCCATTATCAAGAGTCATTTCTACAGTTCACGAAACAGGTAATACATCAGCTGCATCAATTCCTATAGCTTTTGATATAGCCTACAGAGACGGTCGCCTTAAGCGTGGTCAACTCATTTTACTCACAGCTTTTGGTGCAGGATTGA
>JAYUQO010000188.1:0-3435 GCA_043756765.1 Bdellovibrio sp.
ATGAAAAAAGGTCTTATCGTTTTCTTTTCTATAGTTTTAGTTTCAATGCTTGTTGTGACTTCATGGGCTAGTTTTTACGAAAATGTTTTTGTAGGTGGAGCAAAAATTATCGCAGAGCCTTGGGGCATTGCCACCTTGTTTGATACCTATTTTGCTTTTTTCACTTTTTATTTTTGGTTGGCCTATAAAGAAAACCATCTTTTCAAAAATATTGTTTGGTTAATTTTAGTTATTTTATTTGGGAATATCGCGATGGCCATTTACGGATTACTAGAAATTCACCGTTTAGGAAAAAATTTCACAACTGAAAAATTCTTAATAGAAAGAAAAGCCTAAATTTATGTTCACTAAACTCAAAGACAGCATCAAAAATCAAATGACTCAAGGGGCGACTCCAGAAAAGTTATCGCAAAGTTTAACAGCTGGCATTTTAATTGGTTGCTTCCCAGTTATAGGAGTGACGACGCTATTATCAGGCCTAGCAGGTTATTTTTTCAAATTGAATCACATAGTTATTCAATCAGCTAATTACATTATGTATCCAGTGCAGATTTTATTGGTTCCTGTTTATATAAAATTAACCAGTGTTATTGTCGATATTGGTGATGTGCCGATCAGACCTGATTTAATTATCCAGCTTTTTAAAGACGACACAGCTTTATTTTTTAAAACCTATGCGCTAGTAGGTGTTTATTCAGTTATATTGTGGTCTGTGTTTGCATCAGTGGGCTTTTGGGGATTAAATCGGCTAGTGCTGCCATTAATTTTAAAGTTAAAAAAAGCTCAATAAATATTAAGTAGAGGTATCATCGTGACTATCATCGAAATTTTTTCATTAACTTTGATTACAACACTTATTTTTATGTTTGCAGCTTGGGTATGGGCAGTGCGCGTAGAAAACTTTGGAATCGTTGACGCTTTTTGGTCATTTTGTTTTCTAATCCATGCTGGTCTATTTTATTTTCTAACAGACGGCGATAGCACACGAAAACTTGTATTCTTGCTGATGATTGGGCTTTGGAGTTTTAGACTTGGTTATTTCTTAAGTCGCAGGATTGCAGGCCATCATCCTCAAGAAGACACCCGCTATGTCAAATTGCGCGAAGACTACGGCGTAAACTACAAAAAAAGATTTTTATTATTTTTTATGTACCAAGCAGTTAGTATTTCGATTTTAACGTTACCTTTTATTTTTGTTTTTAGAAACACAGATGCGGGATTAAATGCATTAGAAATAACAGGCCTTGTTGTTTGGCTGATCGCTGTAGTTGGTGAATCTATTGCTGATCATCAAATGAATTTATTTAAAGCTGATCCAAAAAATAAAGGACAAGTCTGCAACATCGGATTATGGAATTATTCAAGACATCCCAATTATTTTTTTGAAAGCTGTATTTGGTGGGGATTTTTTATTTTTATGTTAGGTACTGGCGGATTAGTTTGGTCTATCTATGCACCGTTAATCATTTTAGGATTACTGCTGTATGTGACTGGTGTTCCGCCATCTGAATCGCAGTCAATTAAAAGTCGAGGCGATCTTTACCGAAAATATCAAAAAACAACGTCTGTGTTCATACCCTGGTTTCCTAAAAAGGATGTTTAAATATGTTTAAAATTTTTTTATTAATTGTCTCAGGTTTTTTTGTAGCATTTGCTACTGAAGCCAAACAGAAACGCGTTGGTTTATTTTACCCTATTGGTGAAAAAAACGAAAAATATCTATTTAAACAAGTTAGTGAAATTGATATCAAAGACAATTTAAATCGTGAAACATTTTCAGAAATATTTGATGCTAATGGTGTTTTGTTATTACGGGAAACAGCTAGTGTCATGAACGGTCAGATTAAAAATCAAACTATGGATGTATTTCAGATCAATGAAAGATATCAATTAGATGTTGTCGATGGGCGTGCCCAGTTTAAAACTTTTGATATTACAGATATAAAAAATCCCAAATTAAAAAGCGAAAACAATGTTAAAATTAATGATTTATTTTTTACAGGCCCCAGTCTAGAATTGTTTATCAAAAAAAATATGTCCGTCATAAAAAATAAAACTAAAAAACTTGAATTCGGCATATTTGAATTAGAAAAAACAATCACATTTGATGTTGGTCCAACAAAAAAAATGTTTAAAGATGCAGATAGTTTGATTCCGATAAAATTAGAAGTGAATAGCTTTTTATTTTCATTATTTGCTGATCCTTTATTCTTGGAAGTTGATCCAGACACTGCTGCATTGAAGCGCTACCGCGGGCGGACGCCAGTGCGTATTATGAAAAATAAAAAACTTGTCCCATTTGATGGGGATATTTATTACGAGATTACCAATTAGTTAACATTTAAGGAAAACAGATGAAAAAAATAAATTTTATTGTTATCAGTTTTATTTTGTTATTTTTTTCGTGTTCATCGCTGAATATATTTCAGTCTGAACAAATAGCTGTTCAACAAATCCAGTATATCAGCTCTGATGGTTATGTTTTAAAGGGTGAGTATTATTCTAAAAAAGGTATTGAACAAAAAAATGTACCCACGATAATTGTTATTCACGGTGGTGGCTGGAGAAACCGAACTGGCGACATGGCAGATATCTGTAAAAAAATAGCTTTGCTGGGTTATAATGCTATTAATATTACTTATCGTTTAGCACCTAAAGCGCATTATCCAACACAGCTCTATGATGTAAAAGCGATTATGCCGTGGATTCAAAAAAATGCTGATAGCTATCGTATTGATCAAAATAATTTATTTATATGGGGTTATTCGGCAGGGGCTCATTTAGGATTTCTTTTAGCGAACGAACCCGAAGTGAATGTGAACGCTATTGTCATTGGTGGAACGCCAACCTATTTACCGGGCTATCCTAAATCAGATATGATTATAGATTTAATGGGGAACAAATATGAAGATAATAAGCAAGCCTGGGAAGAAGCTTCGCCATTAGTCAAAGTCACAGAAAAAACTCCGCCCACTTTTATATATCATGGTGAATACGATATGCTTGTTGGTATAGATCAGTCAGAAATGTTAGCAAGACAATTAAAAATCAAAGATAGACCTTATGAATTTTATAAAGTTCCGTACATGGGTCATTTAGCTGTGTATTTATTTTCTGATGAATCTGAAAAAAGATCTTTAGATTTTATTAAGCGCTATATAAAAAACTAATAAGCTAAAAGATGACAATCTTAAGACGACTACTTTGCAGTCAGCCAAAGACGAACAGCAATAATAATTAAAAAAACTGAAAACATTTTACTTAAAGTAGCAGATTGTAATCCTGAAGCAAATTTAGCACCGAATAAAGCACCAACAAACATTCCTGCAGCTATGATTAAAGCAACTTTAATATTTTCTGTTTGTATGAATCCCGCCTTGTAATATTGAAACGCACCCAAAACGCCGACGGGTAACATCAAAGTCACCAGCGATG
>JAYUQO010000189.1:0-9445 GCA_043756765.1 Bdellovibrio sp.
GAGAACACCATCCCCATCATAACCGCTCTGCCATGCGGTAGTTTTAATTCTGTTTCATAAACATGGCCCATTGTGTGACCTAAGTTTAAAATGTGTCTGATTCCTTTTTTTTCAAATGGATCTTTTTCAACGATTTGAATTTTCCCGCTGATTAAAGACAAAATATTGTCCCAAAGAAATTTTTCTGTGAAATTAGATTTTATAAAAAGTTGTGGTCGATTAGTTAAAGCTATTTTTAAAACTTCGCCGTAGGCTTCAGTTAATCGCTCTGAAGGTTGCTGTTGTAAAATCTTTTTTGAAAGAATCACTTTTGTGGCTGGATAAAAAGTACCGATTTGGTTTTTAGTTTGGTTCAGATTCAAACCTGTTTTTCCGCCGTGGGCTGAATCAATGGCTGCCAGCCACGTTGAAGGAATATGCACCAGATCGCAGCCTCTTTTATACGTTGAAGCAAGAAAACCCGTAAAATCCCCAACGGATCCCCCGCCTAAGCCAACGATTTGAATCGGACTATTCAATACTCCTGTCGTTTGCCATTTTTGAATTTGGCTTAAAACCTTAGCATACTGGTTTATTGTTTTTAGTGATTCTCCGGCTTTAACTGGAATTTTCAATTCGAACTGCTTAATCCATTTATTCAAAGATGATTTTTTTAGCAAAAACTGATCAAAAATAAGAATCGATTGCAATCCAGATCCTTGAACAGAGGACTTTTTCGGAAGTTGATTTGTTTTGAATATTTGGGTTTTATTCACATTTGCAATGTAGTCCTGAAAAGCTGCCTTTTCAAGATGATATAAAGCATTACTTCGTGCTAAACCCTCAGCTAAACCCTATTATGACCTACGCTGACAGAAATCACATAAAAAGAAGGTATCACTTATGCAAAAAATCAAAGTAGCTAATCCTGTTGTTGAACTAGATGGCGATGAAATGACTCGTATTATCTGGAAATTTATCAAAGATAAATTAATTCTACCATACTTAGATATCGACATTAAGTATTTTGATTTAGGTATGGAATACCGTGATCAAACAAACGATCAAGTCACCATCGACGCTGCTGAAGCCATCAAAAAATATAATGTTGGCATTAAGTGCGCGACGATTACTCCTGACGAAGCCCGCGTTAAAGAATTCAATCTTAAACAAATGTGGAAATCACCGAACGGAACAATTCGTAATATTTTAGATGGAACTGTTTTTCGTGAACCCATCATCTGTAAAAATGTCCCACGTCTGGTTCCGAACTGGACAGCTCCAATTTGTATTGGTCGTCATGCTTTCGGTGATCAATACCGCGCTACTGATTTTGTTACCAAAGGTAAAGGTAAATTAACAATTACTTTTGAAGGCGAAAACGGCGATAAAATTTCTCATGAAGTTTATAATTTCAAAGGCGATGGCGTAGCCCTCGCGATGTATAACACAGATGAATCGATCATGGGTTTTGCAAGATCTTGTTTTAATCAAGCTTTAACGAAAAAATGGCCTTTATATCTTTCAACTAAAAACACTATCTTGAAAAAGTACGATGGCCGTTTCAAAGATATTTTTGAAACTATTTATCAAGCCGAATTCAAAGCTAAATATGAAGCTGCTGGGATCACTTATGAACATCGCTTAATCGATGACATGGTGGCATCAGCGTTAAAATGGAATGGTAATTTTGTTTGGGCTTGTAAAAACTACGATGGCGACGTTCAGTCTGATACAGTGGCCCAAGGTTTTGGATCGTTAGGTATGATGACGTCGGTATTGATCACACCAGATGGTAAAACAATGGAATCCGAAGCGGCACATGGAACAGTAACTCGTCATTTTAGAGCTCATCAAAAGGGTCAATCAACATCAACGAACCCGATCGCTTCAATTTTTGCTTGGACTCGTGGTCTAGAACACAGAGCTAAACTTGATAACAATCCTGCTTTAGATAAGTTCGCAAAAACTTTAGAAAAAGTTTGTGTTGAAACAGTTGAATCAGGAAAAATGACAAAAGATTTAGCGGTTTGTATCTACGGTGATAAAGTGACTAAGGATCAGTATGTGAACACTGAGCCGTTCTTAGACATGATCGACGCTAATCTTAAAAAAGCGATGGTGTTGTAAAGGTGCCTAGCACCTTTACACTACGTGCGACGAAAAAGCTGAGAGCAATCTCGGCTTTTTTTATTTGATCGGCCCTATCCAAGTTTGACCAGATTTTTTATCATTAATTTCAATGCCTGATAGTCCTTCAATTTTTATATCTAAGTCCTCGTTTTGAGCTCTTCTTAAAGATTTAACTGAATTCACAGATTTATCGTTAATCATGGCCATAACTTCAATTTTCTCAGAATCACTTTGATTTAGCTTCAAAGCATATTTGAATTCAGTCGAATTAATTTGATACTCAGCCTGCTTAACAGATATTTTTTCACACAGATTCACATCAATTCTTCTTTGTGTTTGTATGTTTTGGAACTGAGTCTTCAAACATTCACTATTTAAATCAGCACCAAGCGCTTTACTGAGTTGATCTTTATTCAAAATTTTAGGGAACACGGCTCCTGTTGTCTTCTGAAAAGATCCATCTGTGTTAACAAATATTCCATTTAAATTATTTTGAGCAATTTGTTCACGAGCTTTTAAACTCAAAGGATCACCTTCGACCCAATTATCGCCTAAAGAAAGCCAGCGTTTATCTTTTTCAACTTGAGCAATAAGGCCTGATAAATCCTGTGACCGAGCAGCGTCTCCGACAGCAGGTCGCCCAGTTCCAACACCACCATATGAAGACAAACCGACAGATTTCAGTGATTGTGTTGGCTGCAATATCAAAGCACTTAAATTTTTATCATAGACGCCATTTAAAGTATTAATAATGTTTTCATTAATTTTTGTATTGTTAACTTTGTAAATGTTGTCAGCAATCCACCAATTGATTGTACTAAAAGGAATAATTGCCACACGGCCATGTACAGGGTCTGCTGCAGTCACGATCCCGATCATCGTTCGACGTGGACCAGTAATCGACCATTTGTAGTTAGTGTCTGGTGTGTGTCTAATGTAGTTATCTACAATAGCGTAACCCAAAACTATTCCACCAGAAAAACCTGGCTTTACTTTGAACTGCGACATATACAGTTGACCGACATTATCTCTACCAGGCAAACCTGATTGAATACTCTTAACTAAGGGGGCAATAACTACTTCTGTTTTAATATCTTTTGTTTCCGAGTCATAGCCTTCAATTTCTAATCTGAATTTGTCCTGACTAGTTGAAGTTAAAATATCAAAAGATTCTGGTAAATCCAAATCAAGGTTAGATATAAGCGGCCCGCCGAAACAAGGAAGGAAAAAATCAAATAAATTTCTGTCGGACTTAAGTAATGCTAAGTCCTTGCTTGAATCAACAAGCACTTTGTCTAATTTACGTCTATAGCTGACTTGTGATTTTTCACTGAAAACAACTGCTTCAATATTTTTTACACCCTCAACTACATGAGCTGCTGTAATAAAACCCATTGAATTCTGATCAGAAGCATTACAGATGTGACTAGCTGAGCCGATGACTTGATTGTTATCTCTATTTATCAAAATTAAGGAACTCATGTAGTCTGGTTGTCCAGCTAATACACTTAGAGAAAAAAACAGAATTAGAAAAAATATTTTATTCATCATTAGCTAACTTCTTTCAATTCGCAGGTCAACACAACCTGACCTTCGCCATTATACTGACATAGTCCAAAATTAAATTGAGATTTAAATTTTTCATTTATTCTTTTAATCAGCTTAAACAATCTTTCATCATGTAAGTCTGATCGATACTTACCACTACTTAAGGCATAGTGAAGTTTTTCTTTTCCTAAAATAGTATTTTTAGAAAATAATGTAATCAGCTTCCACGTGGCAGGGCTACGTACGAAACTTAAATGATTTGAATTAAAACTTACAGTCTTTATTTTGTCATAAATTAAAATCTCTGGCTGAACTGAAAGACTTTCAGCAAACAACTGACGACGTAAAGTTGATTCCCAAATGTTTAAAGACTTTTTAGCCGCGATATCGGTAAATATAAAAGGGGTGTAATACTTTAACGATCGCAATAAAGGAATAAGATGATTCAAATATAAATCTTTAGCCTTAACGGAATCCTGCCTGAGTGTCATTAGCACTTCGATAAAAAGTGAATCTACAAGATCGCGTCCTTTTAAGGTATATGTTTTTTTACCATGCTCAAGCTGACTAACAACCTCTTTAATCAAAACTGAATCTGTATTATGGCTTACATCCTGATAAAAAAGTGAATCTTTAAACTTTACAACATCTATATCTTTACCATACAAAAGCACAGCCTCTAACATCACTAGAAAAATATTTTCTTTTTCGTTATTAGGGAAAGTTAAGTATTTTCTATCAAATATAAAATCGATATTGTTGTTGTTTAATAAATTTAACAACATTTTAATGCGATCGCCATGTGGTGCTGGAACCAGATCAATAAGATCACTTAAAGGTTCTACTAAGCCTAAATCCCACAATAGCCATGCTTCATTAGTGAGTAACAAGTCTTTTCGGTATTGCGTGATTTTCTTTTGCTTACGTAAAGACTGATAAAGAGCTAGGGCTTGATACTTTTCCCCAAGCTCAACTAAATTAAGTGCACGATAAAATCCCGCATCGGCGATTAATTCATTCACCTGATATTTTTTAGCCTGAATAAAGCCTTTATTTGCATAGTAAATTGAAGCCTTAAAATCACCACTCATAAACAACATGTGACTACGACAAATATTTAAATGAATTTGAACGAATCGATTTTTTATTGAAATACACTGCTTTAACAGTTTCTCAACTTGAGACTGCTGACCTAACATTAAATAGCCACGAACTTTAAGCGCTTTTTCATATTCGTTATCTGTTGGAAAATCAATAACAGCCTGCCAGCACCCATTTAAGTAGTCAGCTGTCAAAGTTTTTGACAATTCAAATGTCTCAGAACATTTTAAAACCGTTTTCAATGAATCCTCGCTATCTATATTCAATATAAGCAAAGATTCAGCCTATTCAGATGTCCACCCACGTCCATTGAGAAAAACAACCACGAACGTTAAATTGGTCTCAACAAATAAACAAAACACTTTGAAAAAAAAAGTTTAAAAAAGGAGAATTTATGAAAAAGATATTTTTAATAGCATTACTAGCTGCGCAAACAACACTTGCTGTCGAATTTGAAATTGGCCAAAAGCAAGACCCTTTAGTGGTTAAGATCACTGAATGCAGTGACTACGCATGTTATGATGGAACACTAAAAGGGGACGCACTTAAAAACTATTTGGCAATAAGGAGTCATGTAAATAGTAGAGATTCTGACCTTGAAATAAGGTATGTAAAAAATCATTGGCGTTCAGATTATGTTAATTATGGTCATCCTTATAAAAATCAAATTGCACTAAAAATCCAGGCTGCATTGGTCAGTGCTAGCGAAAGGTGTCCAGTAAGTGTAACAGTAGAACGTAACACATTTAAAATCATAAAAGTTAATACTACGTGTGATATTTTTTGATTCATATAAACAACAAATAAAAAAACGCTTTGAAATAACAAAGTTTGAACAAGGAGAACTTATGAAAAAGATTTTTATTATATTGTTAGTTATGGCCGCTTCAGCAAGCAGCTTTGCTAAGGAATGCAATGATGAAAAAATTAAATGTGTTATTGGTGATATAGCCTGTGATTGGGCAGGGTATGGCACTCATTATAACCCGTTGCCACGATGCACAGCTGTTTATGCCGATGGTCAAGAGGTTGGAAGAAAATATCGCGTTGAAGATGCTGTACGTGTATTAAAAGAATTAAGAAGTTCAGGCTATTGTGAATAGTCTGGGTAACCGTCATCTTTAGACTACGTGCGATGAAAAAGCTACCAACGACTTCCCTGGACGTAGCCGGTAGCATTGAATTCCTCTAGCATGCTGGCTGACGTTCTAAAATCTGGAAATTTTTTATCAGCTACACTTTTGTACGCAAGAGTCATCTCTGCGTGAATTATTTTACGAACTTCATCAGAAAGACGAGGGTCATAGTAAACCTCACTAATTACTTCTGGCGTTCGTCTTCCCAGATAACCAAGTCTGTAATTTCCAGAATTAATTTTAGAATACTGAGCTAGTGCTTCAGCCGCTTCTTTTCTTAATTTGTCACTCGTTGTGGGCGATCTAATAAAATTAGAAAGCTCATCAACAACTGCAAGCATTTTCCCATTGTATACTGCAGGTGAAACTTTCTTAAAAGAGTTTAAATCCAATTTAGTGTTTTTGATATCATTCAGAGCAATACTTACAATCTCAGGGTTAGAACTTTTTATTTCACTCAATGATCGAGAAATAATTAAATCTCCATTGTTCCAAGAAATGGGTTTCGAAGTAGCGCTTAAGCGCGCTAATAATACATTTTTATCTGCAACACCAGTCACTAGGTTTTTTCCCTGCAAAACAGATTTTTTTACTAATGCTGTCGCATTCTGAAAAACTTTTGACTCGGAAAGTGTTAGCTTAGCACGAGAAGCAATTTTAAGTAGATACCCGCCAGATATTGCATACGGCAAAAGCTTACAAACAGTTTCTGCCTGGGCTACAGGATTCATACAAATAAAGTCATTCCCAGACTGTGCAGCAAGATTATATACATTAGTGACAAGTCGTTTAGAAAACTGCTGAGGGTTATTTGTAAATTCAGCCCAAAGAATACTGACCGACGCATTCAGCTGTTCACGGTAAATACTGTCAGCAGTATATTTATAAAGCCCCGCAACAACATTTTTAAGCTCTGTAAGGGCACTTATAATTGATTCAAAAATACCGTTTGCACATCCAGCTGCTGAAGAAAAAAATGTAGCAGAAATATCACCTACGGAAGAGTTTAAACTTCTTCTTTTTTCAACTGGAACTGCTGTACACTTGGCTGCATTAACTGTTTTTTCAATCCCAATTAAAGGAATCGACAGATCAACTTCCCTGTAAGAACTTATATCAGTTGGCTTCGTATCTAATGTGACACCTTTAACTGCTTCAGAGGCAGGAAGCCTGTTTGGTTTAGGCAAATATGAGTCCAGAACTGAGCTAGCATATTTAGGTTTAACTTTCAAATCCTGCGTTATATAAAGCACTTGAAAAATTTTATTTCCAACAAAATACTGACGCTCAAAAATTTGTGATTTATTTTTATTCATACTTTCGAAAGTTGATTCGATAAAAATACCATCTATTTTTTTAGATTCAATTTTATTAAAAGGAGTGGCTGCAATAATATTTTGACGACCACCGCCAGCTATTTCGAGCATCTTATTTCGAGCATCGGTTAATTTTGAAAGATTATTTTTGTACGCATCGTATCGAATTTCTAAATTTGTAGACTGTTCAAAATGACTTAAAACTATTGTCTCTTTATATTCAGAGTTATCCTTAAAAAGGACAGCGATAGATTCATTCGCATAAACAGTCCTCCATGTTTTGTTTAAAGACTCTGTGAAAATGGTCTCGGGACTTGCTTCTGCAAAAGAAAAAATTGTTTGCCCAATTAAGAGAAAGAATAAACCTAAACTTGATAGTAGTTTTTTAATTTTCACGTAGAGACTCCATATTAATTTGTTACTCTATTAATCATAGATAAATATAATGATATTTACTAACGAAAGACCTAAAAGTAAGACTTAAGTACTGTATAAAGGTCTATTATTTCCGCTTTAACTGATCTCTGAATCCATCACTTAATAACTGTGTGGATAAAATCAGTAGCAATAAGCAAAGCCCTGGAATCCACATTAACTGCGGGGCTGATTCCATTAAGTTTCTAGAATCTGATAGCATCGTTCCCCATTCAGGATACGGTGCTGGAATTCCCAAACCTAAAAAACCTAAAGCTGCTGTATTTAGTATGGCCTCGCTACAGCAGACTGCACTTTGCACAAGAACCGCAGTGGCACAATTTGGTAATAGATGTCGAAATATAATTCTTTTATCGCTGGCACCTAGGGCTTTTGCTGACTGGATATATTCTTTGCTCATTTCAACTAAAGCCTGTGACCTGACTAAACGATACATCGATGGAATCGAAACTAAAGCCACTGAAATAATTGTGTTGGTTATACTTGGCCCAAGAATAGCCACAACAAATAAGGCTAGCAAAAGGCTGGGCATCGCTTGCAGAGCATTCATTAATTGGGTGAATGTAAAATCAATTCTTCGTCCGAAATAAGCTGCCGAAAGACCAAGACTTGCTCCAAAGAAAATACTGATTCCACCTACGACTAATCCTATTCCTAAAGAAAACTGCGATCCTTTAAGTAGTCTTGAAAAAAGATCACGGCCTAAATCATCTGTTCCCAAAAAAAATTCGGAACTAGGTCCTAATAAAGATTTACCATCGAAAATAAGATCATAACCATAAGGAATCCAAACAAAAGACACTAAAAGCATGATCATGAAAAACGAAAATAAAATAGTTCCAAATAGTATACTTTTTTGTCTGAAAATTTTATTCACAGTGATGACCTTTGTTGGTCACGCATTTTTGGATTTACCATTTTAACACATTCATCAGTTAGCCAGTTAACGACGATAACAATCGCCATCGAATAAAATACACCCGCTTGCACAGCTGGGTAATCACGGGCTTCGATGCTTTTCACTAACCAGCGCCCCATACCGGGCCACGAAAATAATGTTTCCGTCATAATAGCACCGGTTAGTAGTTGCCCTAAGGCTAAACCGATTGATGTGATAATTTGTGGTAAAGCATTTTTAAAAATATGTTTAAATAAAACAACTTTATAAGGTAATCCTTTTGCCCGTGCCGTTCTGACATAATCCTCGCTTGCGACATCAATAATTGATGCTCTTGTAATACGAACGATTAATGCTAATGGCACGGTCCCTAAAACAAACGCTGGTAACACCATATATTTTAAACTAGAAATAAAAGCTGTTTTATCTTCTGAAAAAAGTGAATCAATAAAGAAAAAACCTGTGACATAAGGAATGTCATAAATCACATCGATCCTGCCAGAAACCGGAAACAACGATAACTTCACTGCAAAAAAGAAGATAACAATTAAACCCCACCAAAATAGTGGCATGGCAAAACCCACAGTGGATAAACTAACTGAACCATAATCCCAAATTGAATTTCTTTTTACAGCAGCTAATGTCCCCAATAAAATTCCAATAATTGATGACCATAACAATGCCACCATGGCTAATTCAACTGTGGCCGGCCATAAGACTTTAAAATCACTCATGACGGGTTGTTTAGTCACAATTGATTCACCGAAGTTTCCGATTAAAGCATTCGCTGCGAATTTATAAAATTGGATATAGATTGGCCTATCCAATCCTAAATTTTTTGTGATTTCAGCAACGCGTTCTTCTGAAGCCCCACGTTCGCCTATGATATTTTGAACGGG
>JAYUQO010000190.1:0-9297 GCA_043756765.1 Bdellovibrio sp.
AAAAAGTTCATTTTACACTCTAATCAAGACTAAGAAAAATGAACCTTACCTAACACAATGTTATTTAAAAGGTCTGATCAACAACCAATGTTTTTTAACTGATTTCAGTAAAGAAAACTGTAAAACTTGGAACCTGTCTCAGAACTAAGATCACATACCCTCGCCGTTCAAGCACTCCGCCACTCTGTTTCGTCATTTTGTATAGTTTTGAGACACTCAAACACTGTCAAAGCCCCTATATTCGATTTAATAGTCTTTTAACAAGGCCTTGGCTTTGCTCTTATTTCATTAGCTGTAACTGTTTAGGCTATTAAAATCACCAAAGGACGTTTATGAAAAAAGCAATGGTCACAAAATTTTTAATGACGACCCTTATCTCAACACAGGCCATAGCCACATTAACACCTACATTAGAGCGTGGTGATAAAAATATTTATTTTAATTCGCCAAGAAATATCCAGGAAGTTTGTGTGATCCCTAAACATTACCCTAATGCGTCTTACAAAAAATCTGATTTAGAAACAGAGCAAAAACTATGTTCATACAGTTTTTATAAAGTAACAGCTGCTGAAGCCCTGTTAGGTTTTCAATCGGCAGCTATTTGCCCAAAATTAAATAGCACAAACCCTGGAACTGAGTTTCATAAAATTCCTGAAAATATGACGAAAGAAGATGTTGAAATCAATTTATGTGAAGGTGCTTCTAAAATCGGGAAATTTAAAAATAGCACAAGCTGCAGCTATGCTCCGTCTATTATTGGTTATTACCACGTATCCAGAATTCTAGGCGGTATCGGCCGTGTGCCCCCATCAGTATTGCGTTCTGTCGATATCGAAACTCATAAAAAAGTTGCTGAAAAAGCAATTAAGTTAACTTCTAAAGATCCATCTGCGTTAATCTATCAAACATGGACATCACTTTATAGTAAGCTTCGTCAGGGCTTAGCTCATAAAGATAAAGATCTACTTTTAAGTGATGATGGTCAGCAATCTTACGGTGCATTTATTAAAAACCCTAGCCAAGAAGAATTTTATAAAGAATTGTTCACATCTGGAACAGATCGTGCTGTCGCTTTCAAGGACAAAAACTTTATTTTTCAAATGGTCAAAGACAAAAAATCAATCGGACAAATCGTAGCCAATCAATGGGAAGCTGCTAGCATTCAAAAACTATTTGCGATGAGAGATGCCACTGAATTTATTTTATTAGATCATCTTTTAGATCAGCAGGATCGTTTCGGTAATATCGCTTATCAAAATCGATTAGTTTACCAAGCAAAAGATCAAAAAACCGGTCAAATCGTTTTAAAAATTGCAGATGACATGGAAGAATATACGACTGATAAAAATTCTGGTGTTGTGATCAGTCAATTTCAACCCGTTCAATTTAAATCAATGCTTCTTAAAGATAACGACTGTGGTGTTTCAAAAGAAAATAAAGTCAAGATAGCAGGCTTACTGAAAGAAGTAGCCCATATGAATCCAAAAACTTATAAAAAATTAATGCAACTGCAAAAAGAAATGACTTCACAGACCGTTCTTGAAAACGGTCAAACACAAGAAAAAATCGTCGCTCAATTTTTTACAAGAAATTTAATGTTTACTGGGTTCGATTACAAAGAATTCGTCGCTAATGTCGCGGACGCGACTCGAATTCTTAAAACCAACTGCCAATCTGGAAAACTTAAATTAGATTTAGATATTGAAACCTATTTAACAACAGGCAAAGTCGTTGCTGCCGCGTGTGAGTAACTGATGAGAAAAAAAGCTATCACTTTTTTAAATCTATTTGCGTTAACACTAAGCCTAAAAGCTCAGTCGCAGATCGATCATTGGCCAGAAGTTAAAAAACTTAAGTCAGGAAATGCATTAAGTACTTTTGTTTATGATTACTGGGATTATAGTAAAAAAAATGGAGCATCTGAACTAGCTCAGTATTTAAATTCATCTGACATTAAAGATTTACTGATCGAAGGACCTGTCGTTGGCGATTACCACTTTAATAATGTGGCCTTGTACCGTAGCGAAAAAACAAAACAACCTGAATTAGCCATAGCTGATTTAGATGATTCAGGAACAGCATCGTATTTTTTTGATCTAACGAAGTTTTACACATACTTAACTGACGAAAAAGTTGAATTTAGTAAAAAAGAGTTTTTGACTTCTTATTTAAATGGATTGAGCCAATCTATAGATGAATTAAAGAACCAACAAGCTACTGTGATTGGCCAAATGTTTGAACTAGATCAAACTGACTTTGACAAAGCCAATCTAAAATATACATCTAAAAAGTATGAAAATAATAAATTCATAGCAGATCTAAAATTATCACCAGTCACTGACCAAAATTCTAAAAAACTGATCGAAATAGCTATCAAAGAATTTATTCCTAAAGCAAAGATTTTAGATATGGGATCAAAAATTAATGTGTCTGGAAGCAGTATGGGATCAGTCAGATATTGGATTCTCGTTCATGTCGGTGCAGATATCCGAATTATTGAATTTAAAGAACTTAAAAGCCCAAGTGTTATTAAGTATTCCGCGAAACAATTAGACCAAGAGAAAAGATTCAGCTCATTAAATGAAGCTTTCCAATCGACTGAATACTGGAAGAATTCTAAAATTTTAACAACAAAAGATAAGAAATCTTATTTATTAAGATTGAAAACTAAAAATCCACTTGAAGACATTGTGATAGACTTAGTTAAAGACAATGGCAACGAACTTGCTAAACTTTACGCTGGCTATCTAGGTTACATTCATTCACAAAAAATGACTCTGTCTGCACGTAGTCGATATATCCAAGCCATCGATAACAACATGAAGAATTTAATTAATTTCACAGCTGTCTATTCTGAAAACTATATCAAATCGTTACAAAAAAGAATGAAGAAAAACAAATAGGGAAAAACAATGAAAAAATTAATCGTATTTATATCGCTTTTAATATTAAACACTGAACTTCTTGCCAATGAAATTTTCAAATCAGGGCAACAATCAGTTCAAATGACAATAACAGCACCTTTTACGCAATTGTTTAATAAAAAATCTACAGATCCTGAAAAAACAAAAGAATCACTAACTGCATTTATTTCTGGCAGACTTGAACTTATTAATCCCAATACACAAAAAATAGAAAACTATGATATAGAGTTACGCTTAAGGGGTAATTATTCACTTGATGTTTGTGATTTTCCAAAATTAAAAGTTAGTTTTAAAAAAGACCAGATCACTGAAGGAAAATTTTTTAATAAAACAAAGTATGACTTAGCAACACACTGTAAGAATTCACCTACTCAAGAATCAGATCGTGTTCGTATGAAGATTTTATCGTCTTCACCTCATCGTGAGAAATTCCTTTTTGATTTACAATCTGAACTTGGGTTTATTGTTCCCTCAACACAAAACGCTGTGATCACATACCTAGACAGTTCCACTTCGCCGTATATGATTTTTAGCAACAAAAACGCTTTTTTAATTGAAAATCAATCTGATACGATTAAGCGCGTTAATGGATTATATCAAATCATTGGAGTTAATGATTCATCTAAGAAAGATATTAGAAATCAATTATTAGAAAAAGTGGATAAAAACCCTGCACGAAAAGTTTTTTTAAGCGTTCAAGAGAATCATGAAATCGACAAAATTGAAGTCATAAAATTGCATATTTTTAGTTTATTAATCTATAACAATGACTTTTATATTAAAATTGATACCAATGATGGTCCAAACGGTATTGGCAAACTAGGCATGCATAACATTAAGTGTATTGCGACTACTGAAAGAAAATGGAGAATATATGGTAACGATCTTAATTTTTCATTCTTACTTACTAACACTGATCAAACAAATGAAAACATGAGATATGTGTTAAATGAACTGGACACAGAATTAGCTCAAACGACAATCGAAGCAGCTCAAAAAATTGGAACACCCGAAGATTATAAAAGCGTAATTAATTTTTATCAGTCGAAAAAATCAGATCTTTACAAAATGGCTGATTCTATTTCTCATGATCAAATGTTTATGAAAAACTATTTGATGTACTTAGATATTTTCTATAAAAAACTAGACAGCCTAAATAAATAGGGCCTGATTGGCCCTATTTTAAGAAACTCATTCTATAAAACACGCTGCAATTACACATCTTTTAGTGCGATGCGCCTAAAGGTGACAGTCACCTAATTATTCGTCGTGTTCTTCAGTAACAGACGATGACGTTAAATCTTCTTTAGAAAGTTCCGGTAAAACTTCTTTCGTCGAACCTGATTTAGGTGGGTTCGCTTTTAAGTAGTCTTTCACTTTCACAGGATCTGGTGCAATCATCGTGAACATATTTTTACCTTCAGTTTTAGGCTGAGATTCAATGATCGCAAGATCTTTCACATAATCAATCGCTTTTAAGATAACTTGTAATCCCATGTCTTGATGAGACATTTCACGACCCATAAAGCGTAAATTGATTTTAACTTTATCGCCTTCAAGTAAGAATCTTCTAGCATGTTTCATTTTCGTTTCGAAATCATGAAGATCTGTTCTTGGGCGCATTTGGATTTCTTTAATCACTACAATCACTTGTTTTTTTCGTGAAGCTGCGGCTTTCTTTTTATTTTCATATTTATACTTGCCGTAATCCATAATTTTACAAGTCGGAGGAGACGCTGTCGGTCCGATTTCGATCAAATCTAATCCGCGATCTTCAGCTAAACGAAGCCCTTCAGGAACTGTCATGACTCCGAGCATTTCGCCTTCGTCATCGATCACACGGATTTGCGGGGCTCTGATATCGCGATTAACACGAAGTCCATCTTTATCGCCACGTTTTTTGTCACGGTCGAAACGGTTAAATCCGCCACCTTTTGGTCCACTTTGGTTATTAGACTGATTTATAAAATCCTCCTCTGGATTATTATTAAAAAAATTCCAACTATAAATTGCTTATTGAATTACTTTTCATAGTCGGTTTAAGTTCTCTATTCTTTTTGTTGTCCACAATTATATGCATAGCTTGATCCCAAGCAATGTCATTAAATATTGTTCCATCGCTTAACCGCACAGACACGGTCCCTTGTTCAGCTTCTTTATCGCCCACGATAATCATATAAGGGATTTTTTGTAATTGTGCTTCACGAATTTTAAAATTCAATTTTTCGTTTCTGCGGTCAAATTCAACACGAACTTCATGAGCGTGCAAATCGTTTTGAATTTTTTCACAGAATGTATTTACCCGATCTGTCACATTTAAGATCACGACTTGCGTTGGTGATAACCACACTGGCAAATGCCCTGCTGTATGTTCTAAGTACACCCCAATAAAGCGCTCTAACGATCCCAAGACCGCGCGGTGAAGCATCACTGGGTGGTGTTCAGCATTATCTTCGCCTGTGTATTTGAGATCGAAATTCATCGGTAAATTGAAATCACATTGTATAGTGCCTAATTGCCATGGACGTTTTAAAGCATCAACAAACATTATATCTAATTTTGGACCATAAAAAGCTCCGTCCCCAGGATTCACAGTGTAAGGAATATTTAAGATTTTCAAAGCTTGCGCTAATGCGTTTTCAGCTTTATCCCAAACTTCATCTGAACCCATTCGCTTTTCAGGACGAGTTGATAAATACACATGATATTCAACCATTCCAAGTTTTTGATAAACCTCATTCAATAATTCAACAAAGCCTTTAATTTCTTGCTGCAATTGTTCAACTGTACAAAAAATATGAGCATCATCCTGACAAAATGTTCGTACACGAGTTAACCCTGATAAAGCACCAGACACTTCGTATCTATGAAGACGACCGAAGTCCGCCATACGATAAGGTAAATCACGGTATGAATGTTTTCCTGATGCAAACAATAAGCAATGTGACGGACAATTCATTGGTTTAGAACTGAAATCGCGGTCGTCAACTTTTGTAAAATACATGTTTTCTTTGTAATTGGCGTAATGACCAGATGTTTTAAATAATTCCACATCAAAAATTTGTGGAGTAATCACTTCGTGATAACCATATTTAAAATACATATCACGCATGTATTTTAATAATTCATTGTAAACGACAGTGCCCTTACCTGTGAAAAACGGAGACCCAGGCGCCCATGGATGAAACATGAACAGACCCAGTTCTTTACCTAGTTTTCGGTGATCACGTTTTTTAGCTTCTTCAATATTAATTAAATACTGTTCAAGTTCTTTTTTATCTTGAAATGCCGTTGCATATACACGCTGAAGCATTTGGTTGGCTTGATCGCCTTTCCAGTAAGCTCCGGCTACACTCATTAATTTAAAAGCTTTAATTTGTCCTGTCGATTGCACATGTGGTCCACGACATAAATCAAACCAGTTTCCTTGATGGTATATACCCACGACAGTTTCGCCCTTAGTGGCTAGATCTTGAATCAATTCAACTTTGAATCTTTCATCCATTGATTTAAAAGTTTCAATGGCCTTATTAATCGGCCAATTTTCACGAACTAATGGAAGATCTTTTTTCTGAATCTCCTCCATTTTTTTTTCAATTTGTGCGAAATGTTCTTCAGTGAAGTTAAACGGAGAATCAAAGTCGTAGTAAAATCCATTTTCTACAACGGGACCTATAGTGACTTTCACTTCGGGCCAAATTTCTTGGATCGCTTGTGCCATTAAATGCGCAGCGGAATGTCTAACGACATCTAAGGCTTCTGCTGATTTTGTTGTAACGATTTCTATTTTAGTTCCGTCAGTTAATGGAATTCTAAAATCGATAACATCTTTTGAACCATTCAGTTTTGCGCCCAAAGTATCTTTAGCAAGTCTTGCTCCGATAGAATTGGCAACTTCTAAAGTTGTCGGTTCGTGATCAAATGTTTTAACCGAGTTATCTGGTAATATAATATTAGTTTGTTTCATGCTGATTTGTTCATTTTATTTAGTTTTTTTAAGATATTTTTGAGATTTTTTATACAATACGACACATTTTTGAAGATCAGATAGAGATTAAAATGTAGTGGTCGTGATAATAAGCATGAAATTATTATGGCAATAAAAAAGGCTTTTTTCAAGAGAAGTCTTCTGAAAAAAGCCTATAAATAGCTAAGTGAATCAATGCAGTTAGACTAATAAGTCACGTGATGGTTTAAAGCTTCGTGCATACGAGGATCTTTAATAGCGACCAAGTTGTTCTTAGACATAAAGCCAGTTAAAAGCTTAAGGAACACCCCAGCAAAACCAACAAATAATGCGATTTCAAGAAATCCAAACTTTGGTGAGCCTTCAAAGAAATTGGGATAAACTAACCAGTAGATATCCACATATTGCATCACAAGTACCAATACAGAGATTCCTACCAAGTTTGCATCATTACGTTTTGCATCTCGTGGTAATAATACTAAAAATGGAACAATAAATCTAAAAATCAATAACCCAAAAGACACCATCAGCCAGCCACTGTGTGACCGCATAAGGTAGAATTCGGTTTCTTCTGGAATATTAGCGTACCAGATTAGCATAAACTGAGAAAATGCTATATAAGCCCAAAATATTGTAAAACCTTTTAAAAATTTACCAATATCATGTTGATGCTCAACAGTAATATAACCTTGAATCCATTTCGAGTTTTTTAACCAAACAATCATGATGGCTAAAACAGCCATTGTGGCTTGAACCATACCTGCGAAAGTATAAATTCCGTATATCGTCGAATACCAACTTGGCAGTAATGACATCAATAAATCAATTGAAAACATTGAGAAGAAGATTGCGAAGAAAGCGATGAAACCTATTGAATAGACTCCGTTTTTTTGCGTTAAAGCATGGTCGCCAGTTTGATCTTGTTTTAAAGAATTCCCGACTAAAATGTTTTTAAAAATGAGACCACCAACAGCAAAAATCACAAGCCTTACGATCACAAACCACGGTGCTAAATAAATCGCTTTACCGCCCGTCATGCGATAAGCCTGAGTAGGATCAGCCCAGGCATAAAGGTATTTAAAACCAACAATAAGCACTAAACTTCCGATTAACATCGCTGGTAAAAAACTAGTTAAAGCTTCTGCTAGCCTACGAATTGAAACACTCCAGCCTGCTTTCGTGACATAATTAAAAGCGATAAAAAACAAACCGCCTATACCTAAACAAGCAAAAAAGAAAAAGGACACAAGATACGAAGTCCATAATCTTTCTGGATCTTTTGCTAAACCGTAAATTAAACCCAATAGACCAATACAAATTGAAACATAAATTGTTGTGTTTAAAGCTTGCGGTGTTTCAAACTTTTCTATTTTTAATTCTTGATGGTGATTTGATGATCCCATTTTATTATCCTTTGATTAATTATTTCAATTATTTTTGAACAGCTTTTTGACTGGTTTTTTGCAGTTGACGAACGTAGTTCACAACTTGCCAACGGTATTGTGCAGGAATGTGTGCCGCGTACGGTCCCATAACCCCTTGGCCCACCGTGATCACATGATAAATTTGTCCGTCAGTCCAACCTACGATTTTATCTGACAACATTGATGGTGGTTTTAAAGCCATCGTTTCAGCGACAGACATTTTCTCTCCGCCTTCGCCTTTAGGTCCGTGGCATACAGCACAGTGAATCGTGTAATACTTAAGGCCTGTTTTCAAAGTTTCTTCAGAAAAATTTCCCACTAAAGGATTTTTATTGTTTTTTGCACCATCAATATCTTCAGCGTAAGCATAGGGAACAAATCCTTGTGGTTGAGTGCCTTCTGGCGGAAGTCTCATCGCTGCATTGTTAGGTGCACCGCTGTCAGCTTCTTGTGGTTTCAATGCGGGTGATTCCATCATATCCTGAATCAATTCAACATTTGGCTGAGATTTATCACTACAACTAGCTAGAACTGACAAAAGCGATAAACATAAAATAATTTTCAATTGATGTGTGAATTTTTTCATACTAGTACTCCGCCACTTTTTTGATTTCATCAGCACCCAGATCTTTAAACATTTTTTCAATACGATCAGGACTGTAACCAATATCATTTTCTGGAATAAAAATAGCAAACTTATGACATGTTAAATCTTTATCAATCACTGGAGGATCAATTTTTGGCATGCCACAAAGGTAGAAAAAAGCCCCAACTGATATTAAAGCCGCAAATAAAACTGTTAGTTCAAACAAAATAGGAACAAATGCTGGTAATGAAAACATCGGTTTACCACCGATGTTAATTGGCCAGTCAGAAACTGACGTGTAATAAGTTAATGCTAAACCAGCTGCTAAACCTATAATTCCTGCAATAAAAGTAATATAAGGGATTGGGGAACGTTTAATTCCACAAGCTTCTTCCA
>JAYUQO010000191.1:0-9277 GCA_043756765.1 Bdellovibrio sp.
GCAAATTTATTTGAAGTATAAAGAACAATAAAAAGACCTATAAATAAATTTAATACCATCGGGATTAAAATAGCCGCGTAAAGAAAAACTTTCCATGTCCCCAAAACCCGGTAATCAACAACTAATGAAATATCCGCAGCGACTTGGTTTGCCATCCATTTCATGGCTAGAAAAATACCCGCAGCTTGTATCATTGATAGTAAAGTTAATCCAAAAAAAACTTGCATTAATAAAGGCTTTTGAATTTCAGGATAAATAAAAAATTGTCGTCTTAAGATATTCATTTTTTAATCTCCGTTGTTATCGTTTTGGCTATATGTTCTAAATCTTTAAAATCTATAGTCTTGATTTTCACCACTTCATCCATCGGGTAAATGACCACCAATTTGATTTTGTGCGATTCAGTTAAAAGCCCCATCTCTTTTAAACAAAATGCATAAAATTTTAATTGTGCATAAGCCTTATCTAAGTATTTCTGCTGACCTGTTTTATAGTCAAGAATATAGAAATCTGAACCTAAAATAGACCAGGCATCAATCTGCCCTTGAATCATTTTCGACCCTATTTGTAATCCAAAGCCCCATTCAACGTGCCCTGATTGCAGTAACTCTGCTAAATTGACTTCTTTCTGGTTCAACATCCAATGGACTGCCTTTTTATCTTTTTCTGGCAGATGTGATGTCACTTCATCTAAACTTAAATACTTTAATGATTCGAAATAACGGTGTAATCCAGTCCCTTTTTCAGCTTTCTGAAAAGCTTGAACTGTGTCATTCGCATAACGATCTGTTTGTTCTTTTTGTTCAGCCTGAGTAGACTCTTTTTTATTTTCTGACTGAGTCGGCTTATCCGATGACAACAAATGAGTGACGCCTGATGATTCCATTGAATCAATGTATTGATCGTTAGCTAAATTTAACTTTTGAATCAGCTGAGAATTAGTTTTTTCTGTAATTGAAATTTGACTGACTTCAGGGTTTTCTTCAGTAAATAGTACTTTAAAGTTTTGATTATCGCTTAGTAATCCCAGCGCCCAAGGTGATTTTTCAAACCAACTATTTTTAGGTGTTTTAATATCATCCAGCTTTTTAACTTCGTTTATTAATGACAGACTTTTCTTAGCCCGGGTCATAGCTACATACAATAACCGATCATTTTCATTTTTTTGCCGGTCAGCGTACATCGACATTTCACGACGTGACCAAACCGATGTTTCTAAAGATTCTGAATCATCAACAAAGCTTTTTAGACTCATATACGATGTTTCCGGACTAAACGTTAAATATTCGTGGGTTTTCAAGCTTGGTTGTGATGAAAACCCTGGAATAATCACATGTGAAAACTGCAGACCTTTTGATCCATGCACTGTCATCAATGAAACTCTGTTAGCCGCAATCAATGGAACACCTTCGCCGTCGCCTGATGTGAAATCATTTTGCATCGAAGTTAATTCTTGGTGTATAAATTTATTTAAATTAAAATCTTTTTGGCTTTCAGCATTTAAAACTGTCTGTACGAATTTCCATATATTGGATTCACGCTGGGTCGTTGGATCTAAATAGTAAGATGCTTTTAAAAACAAAGTCTGTTTTAAAAATGAAACCACAGTTTCTGATAAACCTTTTTCAAAAAATGTTTTTTCATAGCTTTTTAATAGATCTACCACATCGTGTTTTTTAGCTTGCAGTTGAAACCAAAATGAAAACTCTGAGTTTTCCCTGGTTTGCAGAATCTCGTCATCAGTCATCGCCCACCATGGCCCGCGCAATAGCAAAATTAAATTTTCAGTGTCATGAGGATTAGCTAAAAACTTAATAAAGCTGACTAGATCTAAGATCTCTCGTTTGTTTTCGTAACCACTGGCCACTTGCACTTGCACCGGTATATTAAACTGGTTAGAAAATTTAGCAAATTTCATAATGTCTGAATTCTTTTTAAAAAGTATGACAATATCAGAAAATTTTACTTGGTTTTGGTTAAACTTGATAATTTTCTGACAGGTTGATAAAAATTCATCAGTTGTCGCGACAAATTCAGCGTCTTCAGCATTGTTGTTTTTTGAACTTTCATCAAATGGTGTCATCGGTTGAAATTGACTTGAATAGTGTTTAAAGAATGAATTAATAAAACTCATTAATCGCGGGCTAGATCGATAATTGGTCATCAGATTTTCAGTTTGATAACCTTTATTTTGAATTTCTTTTTCTTTGTTGAAAAAAACCTCTGATCTGGCTCCACGAAACAAATAAATACTTTGTTGTGGATCACCCACAATAAAATGCGATTTTTTTTCTATCATGGCATTTAGAATTTTAACCTGTAAAGGTGATGTATCTTGGTATTCATCCACCATAAAATAGTCGAACTGTTGTGAAAACTGTTTCATCGATTCAGGATTTTTCAAATAAATTTGATAAGTTAATAGCTCTAAATCAGCAATACTGATTTCACCAGTGCTTTGGATAAATTTTTGGCGCTGCGTAAAAGTTTCTTTAACTAATTCTAAGAAGTTTAAATTATTTTCATTAAATTGTTCTTGAGCCGAGTCAGAAAACAAATAATTAATCGGATTTTTTGCAAATAATTCTTTAATTAGTTGGTCAATTTCAACAGGCATTTCTGGACTTTTCTTAGATAAGGTCTGTTTGCGTGGTTTGTTTTCATAAATATCTGCTAATTGATTGAAATCTTTTCGCTGCAAAGCTGATTTATAATTGAATACAAAACTTTTATATTCGTCCCACTTGGGTGGTAAAGTTTTAGCTTCGTTTAGAAATAAATCAATTTGTTCTATAACCTGATTGATTTCAGTCTGTGCTATTTTTTTAAGTAATTCTAATGGTGTAGCTATTAAATCTGGAAATTCAGCTAAAAGTTGATGGCCTTTTAATACAAATTCACAAAGCTGCTTAAAACTATAATTATCTAATAGTTTTTGATAAATAGATTTTTTTTCTAAAGCTGATTTAATTTCTTTTTTATAATAGGTTAGTACTTTATTATCATCAACAACACGAATGTCTGTCGATAAACGTAAGACTTCACCGTGCTGCCGCAAGTATAAACTTAAAATACCGTGAATAGTTCCGATCTGGACCATTGATCGTTTATTAAAATAATGAAATAAATCTTCATTATCATGCTTTAATGCTTCTGTCAGAAGTCTTTCTTTGATTTCTTGGGTCGCCTTTTTTGTAAATGTCGTCATCACAATTTTTGGATAACGATCATGCTGCAAGTGAAATTGATGGGCAAAATCAATACAGGATTTAATCAACTGTGTAGTCTTACCAGCACCTGCTCCAGCGCGGATAAAGCGAATATCTAATTTAGATGGGGTGCTCGGCATAGCTTCCTCCAATCACAAGTTTGACATTCTTTTTCATCAACGGGGTTTGTTTTAAAATTATTTTCAGTTAAGCGGTCAAAAAGACTTTTCAACTGATTTAAAAAATCATTTTTGATAACCGAAAGGTCTTCTTCAGACATTAATGTATTCTTTTTAAGATTAAGTGATTTTTTATAATCAAAATCTTTTTCTAAAACATAACCCACATCGTGTTCATAGTTTTTATAAAAATAATACAAAGCCCCTAAAGACTTATAGCCAAAGGATTTTTCAACACACAGACTGTATAACAAAAGCTGGTATTCATTGTATTTTAACCATGATTCAGCCATATGTGTACCAGAATTTTTTGAGGATTTATAATCAAACAGCACAAAGTTATTATCTGGGCTTAATAAATCAAACCGATCAAGACGTCCTTTAATTTTGATTGACCGAGTTGACCCTGCTTGCTTTTCAAATTGAATATCGTCAGGGTTAAAATAAATTTCAATTGTTTGTTCTAAATGATGACTGACATCTGAAACTAAAGCTAACCGCTGTTTTTCAACTTGGCTAAATTTAACACCAATATCGATCATTTTATTTTTTTGTGTAAGCCAAAATAAATCCATTAACGGGAATAGCTTTTTCTGAACACGCTGTTCTTCTAAATACAGATCAATATCTTTTTTAGTTACTGACAAATAATTTTTATCAGCAATAATGAATTTAAAAAGATCATGCAGCACAGTTCCCTTTTGACGGGCGTCAATGTCCACACCAGTAACTTGGTACTGCCGTAGTTTAAAGCCTTTTTGCGCTAAAAGCTTAAATCCACATTTTGCGTAGTTTTCAATATCAGAGGGGCTTAAGGACTCAGACTTAAACTGACTCACTTTATGAAATTCATTGTTGTTTTCAAGCATTAGTTTGTCAAAAGTAACAGATTTAGTTTTATCCGTGGTCTCTGGATTAAATGCTTTTTGTTCAGAATCGACAACTGTATTGTAATTAAATTCTAATTGCGTTTCTTTACAGTTTTCTAAAAAAAATAACGAAACATTTAATGGTTCACCTAAATTTGACACATGCGATGAAGTGAAGATTTGTTCTTTACAAGCAGACATCGCATACCAACGCAAATTAAAATCAGAATGACTTTCTTCAGGGTATTCAATCGATAAATCAAAAATCGATTTTAATTCTTCAATATCTGAAATAGGTAGAAGTGTTTGATGTTGGCTTTTAAAGCCTGAATCATCTAATCCAATCCATAAACGATGAGTCACATTGAAAATCTGTGCTGAATTAACTGGTAATACATGCACGCCATGCTGTTTGCTATTTTCGACTTTAATTTCTTTTTTAGACAATCTTGACTGTAACAAATCAAACCACTGACTGAAATACAATTCAGTTTCAATAGTTTGTGAAATAAAATCTTTAACTAGCTGCAAAATAATAATTTCACCTGTTTTTTCAAAATCGATTTGAATCCAATTTTTTAATAACTGGGTAACAAACTGATCGCGACTGATTTTTTTATAAAGATCGATTTGGGCGTAATAGTTTTTTTGTATATCTGTGCTTCTTTTAAGATCTTCAGCATCAAACATTTCTTGAAATAACGCCTTAAACTGTTCAAAGTTTTTTTCAGCCTGTGGCGTTTGACCATAGGTGAGTTCTAGATCTTCCCAACTTGTTTTCTGAGTTTTGACCTGAATCGCTGAAAGCCACTTTTGTACTAAGCCTAAACTCATGGCAGAACTGACCAGATCTTTTTGCAGAGGAACACCCTCTTCGTCAAAGTGAAACTTAATCAGTGGCCAGTAATCCTCAATACGAGGTGATAAAATGACAATTGAATCTGGTTTGATTCCTGATTCAATCCACTTGCGCACTAGATAAGTGGCAAATTTAACTTCAGACACTTCCGTTGCAAAACGATAAAAATTTTCAGATTTAATATTAGATACAGGCTGCTGTGTCGGTTTAATTTGCTCATGAGTTGATTTTCCAAAGCCCGAATAATTTTGATAAGTTTTTAAAAGATAATTAAATTTATTATTCCATTGTTTGTTTTTTGGAGGCTGCGGAACAATAACTTCCACTTCGTTTTTTTGGGCTAAAATTTGAATAAGCCCCATTTCTAAAGATGTCATCTTTGATCCTAAATCGAAGATGATCTTATTCGGCCAAACGATTTTTTCAATCGGCTGACTTTGTAAATAAGCCGATATCCATGAACTTTCAAGACAATGATGTGTTTGAATTATGTATTGCAAACAATTTTGGGCTATGATTTCCCATTTAATCCAATGCGGTTCAGGCTTTTTTGATTTAATCCATTCTTTTAAAGTTTGATGGCTTTGTTCATGTAGCACCAAGGGAGCTAAATCAGTCATATACTTATAAAGAGTGGATGCTTCCTGTTTTTCTAATGCTAATTTTTCGCCGTGGACTTCAATGTAGTTTTTAACAAGCTCTTTAATAAAATCAGATGAAACTATTTGTAAATGAGGACAAAAACGACGAATCCACATTTTCCAAAAATCACTAATCCTTAAAACAGATTCATCTGAATAGTATTTTTGTTGATGAATTGCAATTTTTTGTATTTCTTGTTTAGATTTTAAATCAGATACAATCCAAGTTTCTTTTTGGGGATTAAAGTTTTTTAATTTATCAGCCACACCATCGGGATGATGTGTAAAAGTCCAACTTAACATACTCGAATAGCATAACTATCTTCTCAGGTTAAGTCGCCTTTTTTTTCCATTCGATGTTTGAAGTTTAAAGCTTTGATCCATATCAATATTTAGACTGATACTGGCTTGATACCGGTCACTGGCACTTTGCCCAGCATTTGCTCCCAATTCGTTCGTGTATGAAGCTACTTCTGCTCGTAAAAATGAAATATCGAACGCTGCGCCGTAGCTTAAATAGCCCTGACCATAACCTGCTCTTAAATCAAAAAGCCCTAACGCAACTTCAGTTCCAAAATGCAGTTTTTTAGTGATGTCGCCATCATTTCTTATAAATTTATATTCAAACGCATTTGTCCATGTCATGAGGCCCATATTTTTTTGCGATGATAAACCTAAAATTAAATTGTCTTCTTGCCTTTCGGGACCGTTACCTGATGTTGTGCTAAATTTTGTGTTTCCTAGATCTTTCCAAACAATACCCAAACTTGTGTTCCAAGGATTATCAAATGTGGCTAGCATGGCTACATCTAAAGCATTCCCTTTACCCTTGTCTGATAATCTTTGTTTAATAATAGTTTGAGGATTTGATCCCAGTAAGTCGGTTATCAAAATATCTTCGTTTCCTGACCATCTTTTAACATGTCGACCTGAAACACCAAAAGATAAATTTTTTGAAAGCTCGAATGCACTACCAATTATATATCCATAATCACTGACAAGATCGACATTATAAAAAGGAAACGAGGGGTTGTTAAATGATTGCGTGGCAGTGCTGTACGAATAAGCGCCGACGCCGAAATAAGGAATTACAACTCCACCTTGGAGTGAAACATCTGAGAAGATTTTCTTCCCGTAAAATTGATTTAAATCAGCTGCTGTGAAAGAAGTCCCAGTTTTCTGCAGAGTTGAAATAAGACTTTGAGCATTTGTTGATATCGCTGCGTTAGCTGTGATCAAATTAAAACTAAAAGCTTCTATTTTTGTGAGTGCTGCAGGATTTGAAAATAAGGCGTCTGGTCCACGAACAAAAGCGATCGAAGTCCCACCCATTGCCGCAGAACGCGTAGTCATACCTTGCTGAAAAAGCTCAAGTGCTTGAACATTAAAACTCAATAAAATTGTAAAAATAATTATTTTCATGGACATGATCCCGGTATCATTGCATCGTTCCCGCCTGTTGAATAAGCCCCAATGCCATATTCTTGTGTGTTAATTAAATCTCTGATGATCGAACGCATAGCTGGTGTAATATCCCCGGATGTTTTTGCATTACAGTTTAATCCAGAAGCCAAAGCACAAAGCTGTACAATTTGATCTAATGCATTCAGTGAACTCGATCCTAGCAAGCTAGCTGAAACGTAACTGAAATTTGTCGTGAAGTACCCGAATCCAATAATCGCTTCGTCCAATTGATCATCAGTTAGCCCTACACACAAATTCACATCAGACGTCCCATCGCCATTTGCTGGAAATAAATCAGTATTGTACCTGAGTGATGCGCCAATATAAACTAATCCTGTCACAGCCGTGAAAGCATTTTGATTTGCTGTTCTTTGTGATTCAGTGCCGATTGATTCCATAGTTTCTAAAGCTTGACCACAAAAACTAGGAGCAACAACTGCACCCACAAACGGCGTCATCACAATTCGAAATGCACTGCCTGATGTCGAATTTGCTAAATCAGTCGTGTATTGAACGAAATTAAGACCGCATTTACCAGCATAAGAATTAGCTAAAAGTTCTTTAACTTTTACAGTTGATTTGGCAGAGTTTGAAATTTGATTCACAAGTATATCAATAGCTATATCATAGCTTTGTGAATTGTTAGCTTCTTCGGCTTCAATAATTAAATAGTCATCAGTTGTTTTAGAAGACAACCCATCCAGCAAATTAGCTGGCGGCATGCAAGAAATATTGCAAAACAAGATCAATAAAATAATAAATTTTATTTTATTCATTTTTAGAACCTCACCATTATTCGAGTCACATATCTGCGATCTTCTTTAGGTATAGTTTTTGTTCCAACTTCTTCACCATAAGTAGCTAGTTGCCAACCTACATTTTCTGATGCGATTTCAAACCCAGCTGTGAAATACCGTTGATTCAAACCCGCCCTAATATAAAATATATCTCGTAAATTTAGTTCGCTCCCGAAATGTACACGCTTCATTGTATCGTCGTCTTCTCTTGAATCTGTTATATCACGGTATTCTAAAGTCCACATGCTACGAATTTTATTAGCATGAATCGGAAACAAAGATAACGCTACATCTATAGATTGCTTGACCTCTGTCGGACGGCCTGTGGCTGTGCCCCGTACGCCATCTTTTTTATTGAAAACCGTATTACCCAAATCACGACCCACAACAGCCAAAGTAGGTAATGCAGCGACAGGCAGTTGTATTATCACACCACCCGTAAGTGAAATGGCACTTCCTTCTTTGCCTATGGTGGAAATAGCAAAAGTTCCGGATGTAGCCAAAGTTCCACTGACGACTTCTAAACGGTTAAATGCTTTCGCACTGGCTCCGATTTTAACAACACCCCCGAATAAGGATTGGTTAACACCTAATATAACACCAAAATCATTTTGATATTTCACATTTATCGGTGTACTCACAGCTCCTGAAAACGCACTAATTTCTTCACGATAAACCACACCAAAACCGAAATTTCTTTTAACAAATGAGGGCGTAAATTGCTGACGAGAATGAAAATATTCGTTTGGCATTGCTGCTAATTTTTTTGCACTTGTTTCTATTTTGCCCGCTTTAGAAAAATCACTTGCTGTAATAACATCTGTAAAATTAGCTGACCCTTCGGCCTCAGGATCAAAAGCTGTTCCAAAAATTCCACGGACGCTGCCTAAGTTCGCTGGGTTTCTGTATAAGGATGTTTCATCGCTTGTTAAGCCGATGAGTGCTCCGCCCATTCCTAAAGAACGTGCGTTACGATATGATTCGAACCATTCTTCAGCCTGAACAACAGAAGAAACTAATAAAAATAAAAATGTTAATAAAATCTTGGTACTTCGTGCACCCATAAAAAATCCTTTTTTCATTATTCGAAAAAATATCTATCTGTATGTTCTTATCGGATTTTTTAGGGTAAACTTGAATTATTTTGAGACGCTAAAACAACACGAATTGCCCGGAAATAAATGTTACCGAAGCTGGCTCAAAACGAGAATCGAATAACCAGACCCACCCCCATTGCCCATTAAATGATGTTACCGAAA
>JAYUQO010000192.1:0-3342 GCA_043756765.1 Bdellovibrio sp.
CAATTTCGTTTGTGGCCGATCGTAAGTGGCTACAGATAAACTTTTCCAAATGATCATATCTACTAAAACCAGCTGGTCTCCACACATTTCCTGATTGAATACACAATAACGCTTTTTGATCTTTTGAAATAGAAGCATACAGCATACCTTGATACTTATTAGACCCCTCAACAATGAAGGTCAACTGTGTCAGTATATTTTTAGTTTTGTTTGATTTGTTTAATTGTCTTAATAATTCAAAATATTCTTCTTTAGCTTTATCCATCTTAATCGACAGTGCAAAGCCCAATCCATAGTTCGAGCCAAAATAGACGCAATACAAATTGCCTGCAATCCGAATCTCGAATTATCTAAACCCTGTCTGTCTCAGACCACAACATGTGGTCTGCTAAAACAAACCAAGCCATAGCTTCAACAACAGGTATCGCTCGCGGGATAATGCAAGGATCATGACGGCCCTGTTTCGCTGTATCTTTGATAGATGATGTTGGCTTAAAAGCCACGCGGAAAATAATATCTTCACCGGTTGTGATTCCACCACGAATACCGCCGTAATTTTCAGACTGCATTTGCGAATGAAATTCTGTGCCTTGCACAGTTGTGCTGCCAAAGCCTGCTCCGAATTCAAAACCGGTCGTTGCACCAACTGATAAAATAGCTTGGGCTAAATCTGATTTTAATTTATGAAATACCGGCTGACCAAGACCTGCTTTTGGATTTTTTATTTTACATTCAATGATTCCGCCGTAGCTTTCACCATTTGTCTTTGCTTGTTCTAATAAAGCTTGAATATTTTGTGGCAACAGTGCAGATGGCTTATCAATTTGATGTGTCCCGATTTGCTTAGCGTAAGCAAAAACTTCTGATTGAGGATTTTTTTGTGTGACGTACATTTTCGCAAACGCACCTGCAATCACACGGTTTAATGTTTCACGCCCAGAGGATCTGCCGCCACCACGATGATCGACATGACCAAATTTTAATTTCCACGTGTCATCAGCATGACCAATACGTGCTTCATTTTTTATTTTATCATAATCAGATGATTTTTGATCGGTGTTACGAACAACCACTGCAATTGGAGTCCCTAAAGTTAGACCTTCGAATAATCCAGATAATATTTCTGGCTGGTCTGATTCTTTTCTGTTTGTCACAAAAGAACTTTGTCCTGGCTTTCTGCGGGCCAATCCATCAAGTAATATTTTTTCATCATATTTTATTCCTGCCGGTAAACCATCAATTACCACACCGTAGGCTGGGCCATGACTTTCACCAAACGAGATCATTTTAATATGTTGTCCAAATATATTAGCGCTCATGATTATCCCTTTTTACTTATTATCTAAATATTTCTTCCAAAAATCAGCTTGTTTTTTAGCTTGCTCCTGAAACATCACTAAACCTGACTTATAAAGTGCCTTGGGCTGCTGCCCAGCATATTCTAAACCTAAAGAATCAGCTGTGTAGTTTAAATCAATGATAACTTTAGGCTGCCAATCAGTTGGTGGCCACTTGTTAGCTTCATACCTTGGCGCTGCCCAGATAACAATATCAGGTGACGATGCGTCGGCTGGTTTGCCACGCTTTACTGTTCCATCACGGGCGCTGTAGGCGACGGCCTGCGGGATCACTTTCACAATCGATGCTAAAATACCTTGCCCGCCCCAAATGGCTACTTTTGTTTCATTATTTATTTCTACAGTCTCTGCTACAGTTTCAATAAGCTTTTTAAGACCTACATCATCCGTCGATTCTGAAAACCATTGGTCGGCTTGGAAAACTAATGAATTAACAGCACTTAAATTTGAATTTACACTTTTTGCAGCTGCCATTTTTAACGGTGCCGTAACTGCCGCATATTTCAAACCCATTTGCTTTAAAAATTGAATTCCTTGATCGAAATTACTTTCAGCTAGTGGCACAGCCACGAAATATATTTTTTGATCTAAGTTTTTACCTTGTTCAACCGGTGTTCTGGAATGATGGACGGGGTTTCCTAAAACAGCGCCAAAAGTTTTCAAGTCATGATTTTGACTTTTTAAGTATTCATAAAGACTGGGTTGATCATCCATATCGGTATGACTTTGGATGAAATTAATTTTTTGATTCTTCATTTGAAGTTGTCTGTACCAGTGCCAAATGCTTTTCTTGTTTTTTGAAAAATCAGTTCGCGGAAGAAAACTTCTTTGCACAGGGTCTTCACCTTGCCACAGATAGCCTTTTTTTAATTGATCAAATGATGCGACTATCGGGCAGAATTTAATATGTTTACGTTGAATATCTTGGGTTTGTCTAAATCCTAATTCAAAATCTGAGCTGTGTGTGGATATAATATCTGCAGCTTCTAAAAATTGGCTAAATTCAATATCTGAATCTAGTTCAACTTCTGAAACATTCTTAATATATGTAAATAAATCGTGATTTTCATCGCAGTGACTTCTAATTGAAACTAAAAAACGATCTTCTGGATATTTTTTAATAATTCTAAGAATAGTCTCTAAATTAAATAAATCAGTTCTTAGTTCGATACTTTTAGCACACTTAGGAAATAGTAATAATTCTGATTCATTTTTTAAAGTCCAATAAGCATTTTTAATCTTGAAGTTTTTCTGAAAAATAGTTTTTTCGATTTCATCTATTAAATCTATGCCTTCCGACAGATGATAAATCCAATCAGCTTTTTGTCGGTATTTAGGCTCACGTTCACCAAAACGTTGGTGATATTCTTCTAGTGGGCTAAGTTCTGTATTTAGTCTTGGACGATTTAGAAAAATCCGACCATCCGAATCAGTCCTGCGACTGACGTAAACAACTTCAAGTTCTGTTGAAATCAATTGTGTATCAAACCCAGCGCCAAGACTTAAAACAAAACTTTCATTTTGTATGACCTGATTAAAATATTTTTTTTCTAGTTGTCTAAAGTAGTCTTCGCCGCGTGTTGTGAATATCTCTGAAACAGACTGTTTTTCCGTTTCAGCGATCACTTGGTCTAAATCAAAATGCTGTATTTTTGGAAAATAACTTTGATGTCTTTTTAAAAGCTCTGTTTTTCCAACACCACGGTGGCCAATGAATACTTTTTTCATAGTGAATAATCTAACCCAATATGTTGATAAAACTGTGGATAGCTTTTTGTGATTACGTTAGGCTCAGTTATGACGATCGGGAAATCTTTGATTTGCAGTAGGGCTGCAGCAAAAGCCATCCTGTGATCACCACTTGGACCAAAGTGAATAAGATCTTTAGTTCTATATTTTGCGTTTGAGTTTCCTTGAATTTTTAAACCGTCACTTTGTAATTCAGCTTTAAGCCCACAGCGTGTTAATAAGTCATAGGTTTTCT
>JAYUQO010000193.1:0-25588 GCA_043756765.1 Bdellovibrio sp.
GGGTTGGCTTCTGAATTTGTGTGGGCTTTGAAGGGTCTTGAAAATTTGCAATTCACTGGCCCATTCGGTAAAGTTTTTTTTCAAGAACCCCCAACTGAACAAGTTGTTTTTCTAAATACCGGCAGCGGGATATCGCAACATTTTTGTTTTATTGAATCAAAAATGAAAATTTATCCGAATTTAAAATACAAAATGTATTTCGGGCTTCGCTATGAACAAGATATCTACTACCGTAATGAACTTGAAGCCTTGAAAAAAAAACTGCCTAACTTTGAATATCACTACGTGATCAGTCGTCCGACCGAATCATGGGCTGGTAAAAAAGGCTACGTGCAAAACTTTATCAATGAAACAAATTATAAAACAGTCCCTACAACATTTTATCTTTGCGGCAATGGAGCCATGATTAAAGATTTAAAACATCAACTGATTGAAGTCGATCAATTTGATAAAACTAAAATATGGGCGGAAGCCTTTGATTAAATCTCTGTCGAGTTATCAAAAAGCTGTTGGCGAACTTGTTATAGCTGGATTTATCTGGGGACTGTCTTTTATTTTTGTGAGTTGGGCTCTGAAAGATTTTTCAGCTTATACTTTGGTTTTTTGGCGTTTTGTTTTGGCATTTATTTTAGGTGAAACACTGCTGTTTATTTTTAACCCGCAGGGGTTTAAAGAATCTATGTCTGACATTCGTTTGGCTTTTTGGTCAGGACTTGGACTAGGTTCAGCGTTGATGACACAGACATCAGGACTGAATTACACCACGGCTACAAATTCAAGTTTTATCACATCACTGTATGTGGTGTTGATTCCGATTGTGAGTAGTTTTGTATTCAAAAATGCAGCAGCTAAATATAAAATCAAAATCAGTCATTTCTTCTTAGCTTTATTGGCTTTCTTAGGAATGGCTTTACTATTAAATATGCCAGAACAAATTCAAAATGGAAAATTCACTTTTAATAAAGGTGATTTGATTACCATTCTAACAGCAATAACATCCACAGGACATATTATTTTCGTAAGTCTTGCGGCACCGAAAATTAAAAATGGTTTTCGCTTTAACACTTATCAAACATTTTGGGCTTTATTACTGCTGATACCTTTTTTAATTTATGATAACAACGTGCACGCAGTTAAACTATGGCCTGAAAATCCAAGCTGGTTATCTATCATGTCTATTTTAGGTTTAGCTTTGTTTGTCAGTATGGTGGCGTTTTATTTACAAGTTCGCGCACAAAAAGTCTTAACCGCAGCCACAGCAAGTATGTTGTGTTTACTAGAAGCCCCGTTTGCTTTTCTATTTGCTTTATTTTTACTGAATGAGAGCTTGAATCTCATTCAGTCGATTGGGGCTTTGATTATTTTATTAAGCTCGGCTCTTTCGGTCATCATAGAACGACCAAAAAATCGAAAGACCTAGAATGGCAGCGCCCGTAAGCCCAGTCATCCATTCAGGAATATGAAGAAAATAATCAAGTAACATCATTAGCGCTAACGCACCTAATGCGTAAAATGCACCATGTTCTAAAAATCTGATTTGGCTTAAGGTTTCTTCTTCAACAAGATACAAAGTTAAACTTCGAACAAAAAATGCCCCGATACTTAATCCGATCATAATCTGAATCAGACTTTGTGTGATAGCGAAAGCACCGATAACACCATCAAAACTGAATGAAGCATCAAGAATTTCTAAATAAAGAAACATTCCAAAACCTGCTGACATGATCGATTTTTTTGTAGTGTTGGCATTAGCAATTTCCATTTTTTCTAAAAATTCAGAAAAACTATGCACGACCATGTAAGTGACCATTCCCCATAAACCTGGAACTAAAAAACGCATTTGATCTTCAGGTTGCATAGCCCCAGTTATAAATAACAATGTTAGTATAGCTACGATCAATTCGACACCTGTAAATTGAGAAATCATCACTAATGGTTTTTCGATAACTTTCACCCAATGGTCCTCTTTTTCTGTATTCATAAAATAATGTAAAAACACCATATACAAAAACATTCCGCCGAAAGCTGAAACCGTTAAATGGGCTGACGTCATTATCTCAGCATATTTCTGCGGATGGTTGATCGACATCATTAATGCTTCGATTGGACCAATACTAGCGACAACAGCAACGATCACTAGCGGAAACACTAACCGCATTCCAAAAACAGCAATTAAAATACCCCACGTTAAAAAACGACGTTTCCAAACAGCATCCATTTTTTTAATGACTGTGGCATTCACAACCGCATTATCAAACGATAATGAAATTTCAAGCACAGCTAAAATCAATGCGGTTAACCCAGCAGAAATCATTGCGGCCATAGACGCTGTTTGATGCCACTCGAATCCCATAGCTAAGGCTAAACCTAAAATAGTTATAATGATCGAACCTTTGATATACTTAAACATGCTTTTCTCTCCGTTCTGTTTCGTCGTCTTACTTTACTGGCTTACTTTGCTGGCTTTTGACTGAGTAATGGTTTTAAAAATTTAGCTGTTTCGCTGGTTTTATGATTGATGATTTTTTCAGGAACTCCGGCAAAAACGATTTCGCCGCCGTTAATTCCGCCATCAGGCCCCATATCTATTAAATAATCAGCGCACTTCATGACCTCAAGATTGTGTTCGATCACTAAGACAGTGTTCCCTTGATCAGTTAACTCTTGAATTAATTCAATTAATTTTCTGATATCATCAAAGTGTAAACCTGTTGTGGGTTCATCTAAAATATATAATGTTTTACCGGTACCACGGCGGGACAATTCTTTAGAAAGCTTGACCCGCTGGGCTTCGCCGCCTGAAAGCGTTGTTGATGACTGACCCAGTGTCATGTAATCAAGACCGACTTTATGTAAGGTTTCAATTTTTCGGTGAATTTGTGAATGGTTTTTAAAAAATTCTAAAGCTTCTTCAACATTCATTTCTAATACATCAGCAATATTTTTATCTTTGTATTTAATTTGTAATGTTTCACGGTTGTATCTGCGGCCTTGGCATGTATCACATGTCACGAATACATCTGACAAAAAATGCATTTCCATACGAATTTGACCATGGCCTAAACAGGTTTCACAGCGTCCACCTTTAACATTAAAACTAAAACGTCCTGGTTCAAAACCACGAAGTTTTGAATCCGGTAATGCTGCATACAAATCACGAATCAAAGGCAATAAACCCACATAAGTTGCCGGAGTCGATCTAGGCGTTCGCCCGATGGGTCTTTGATTAATATCAATAACCTTATCAATATTTTCTAGGCCTTCAATTTTTTTATACGGCGATGGGTGCGCGTGGGCCTTATAAAAATATTTAGCTAAAATTTTATAAAGCGTATCTATAATCAAAGTTGATTTACCACTGCCAGAAACCCCCGACACACAGGTAAATGTACCTAAGGGAATTTCTAAATCCACATTTCTTAAATTATTTCCAGTCGAGCCCGATAGCTTTAGAAATTGACCGTTCCCTTTTCTTCTGATGGCTGGAATTTTTATCTTTTTTTCACCAGATAAATACTGACCTGTTAGCGAATCTTTATTATTAATCAATTCTTCGGGTGTGCCTGCAGCCATTATATGACCACCTAACTTGCCGGCTCGGGGTCCTAGATCAACAACATAATCAGCGTAGCGAATCGTGTCTTCATCGTGTTCAACCAGTATGATTGTATTTCCCCGGTCCTTCAGTTCCCCAATGATTTCTAATAAACGATGGTGATCCCTTGGATGTAAACCAATACTTGGTTCATCCATCACATACATACAACCGATCAGCGCTGAACCCACTTGCGTAGCTAACCTAATTCGTTGGGCTTCGCCACCGGATAATGTTCGGGCTTGACGTGATAAAGATAAATAGGACGTTCCGACGCGTTCTAAAAAGTTTAAGCGATCAGTCATCTGTTTTACAATTTTATCAGCGATAAATTTGTTTTTATCTAACCATTTTGTTTTTTTAAAAAATTGATTCAATTCTGTAATCGATAACTTTGAAAGTTCGGCAATATTTTTATTTGCAACTTTGACGCTTAAACTTTCTTGTTTTAAGCGACTGCCTAGGCAGGTTGGACATTCTGACAACACCATTTCTTCTTCATCAGATTCATCATCGTCAGAAGCTTTTTTTCCTTTATAGGTGTATTTCACTTTTTCTAATTTTTTACCACCGACTTCAGAATCAGAAAATTGTTCTTCTTCGACTAAATCTAACGTGCCTAATCCATGACAAGACACACAGGCCCCACGCGGGTTATTGAAACTAAAAAGTCTTGGTTCTAATTCAGGAAAACTGTATCCACATTCAGGACAAGCCAAATGCATTGAATAATTAATGCGCGTGCCATTAGTTAATTCAAGGACAAGTCGTCCTTGAGCTAAGGATAACGCAGTATTTACGCTTTCACTCAGTCGATGTTTAATATTATCTTTCAAAATTAATTGATCAACGACCAGATCAATATCATGGGTTTTAGTTTTTGCTAATTTTTGGGCTTGGCTTAATTCTAAAAACTGTCCGTCAATTTTGGCTTTGACGAAACCTTTTTTCAGCCACTTTTGAAATTCAGCGTAGAATTCCCCTTTTTTACCTTGGGCCATGGGCGCCAAAATATAAAACTTAGTCCCACTAGCTTTTTTTAAAATATCATCAACGATTTGTTGTGGCGACTGGGCAGCTACAGGAATATGATGTGTCGGGCATTCAGGAATTCCGACTTTAGCGTACAGCAATCTTAAGTAATCATAAATTTCTGTGATCGTCCCCACTGTCGATCGCGGATTAAGACCCACTGATTTTTGATCAATGGCAATGGCAGGCGATAATCCTGTGATGGAATCCACATCTGGTTTTTTAAGTTGTTCTAAAAAGTTTCTGGCGTACGCTGATAAACTTTCAACATAACGACGTTGGCCTTCGGCATAAACAGTATCAAAAGCTAAAGATGATTTTCCTGAACCAGATAATCCTGTAAACACAGTGATTTTATTTCGAGGAATTGTAATCGAAACATTTTTTAAATTATGCTCTTTAGCGCCTTTGATAACTATATCCATTGGGGGATTATTTCAGTTTAAAAAGATTTCGGCAATCGTATTTGAAACTTAGCTTTTAACTTAATTATGACTTCTGACAGCTTGGACAAACACCAAATAGTTCCAAAACGTGACCAGTTAATTGAAATCCAAAATGTCTAGCGACTTCGGCTTGTAAATCTTCAATTTTTTGATTTTCAAATTCACAAATTTTACCACACTTCGTGCATGTCAAATGATCATGATGCTCTTTAGGTGTTAGTTCGTAGCGCGATGCTTGCCCGCCCATGCGAACTTCAGTAACCAATTCGTGGGCCGCTAAATCACGCAAAAAACGATAAACTGTTGCAAATCCAACAGACGAGTCCTTAACACTGACTTTTTCATATAACTCTTGTGCAGTGACATGACGGTCGCCGGATTTTTTGTCGGCAGCATGAAGACATTGCATAATCAATAATCTTTGTTCAGTGATTTTAAGCCCCATTGAGCGAATCATTTTTTTAAAATCATCGATTTGAAAACGCTCATTTTTTTTGATCGTTTCTGAAGTTTGATGAATCGGTAATGTAATCTGTATGTCTTTATGAGAATTAAGCATGCCTATTGATACTGATAGTGATTATCAATTGCAAGTACTAATTGGGCTTGTTGCTATAGTTTTTAGCGATCTGACTAACGGCATTGTGTGGATGTAAGCTTTCCAAGTGCTGAGTGCGTATTTTATAACCATTTAGTCCATAAAATTGAGATTGAACTAATTCATTCATCACTAATGAAACTTTACGAACAGCATCTTCACAAAACATGAGATTTTCTGAATTAAGAATCGCAAACTGCATTTCATCAGCTTTTTTAACGGCTGTTTGAACCGTCGTTTTCAAAGTATTTTCAATAGCTTCAATAAATTTCTGAAAGACATCTGAGATGTCTGAATCAACTTCTGAATTTAACAGCAAACAACTGATTTTCATCACACTACGCTGGGCATGTGGTGTTGCTGGTAAGCGATCCAAACCATCAATCTGATTTCTTTGATTTTTAATGACCTCTAAAGATAAAGCCGCTGATTGAGGGCAAGTGCTTGAATAAATGATTTCAAAATCACACCAGATATGGGTTTGATTGGCTTTTTTTAAAGCTGTGACCTGTACTGGATAATTTCTAAACCCCACCGATTCACTTTTTAGAGACTGCGTTTTTCGCGGGTAACTAAAATTGAAACAGACATAGCCCTGATCTGATAATTGATCTTGGGACCCAATCATATCTGTTAAAAAATTCTGTATTTTTTTTGTTGTTAAATTTTGATTTAAAATTTTTCGAGTGATCAAATCATACAACCGCGACATGTGAATGCCCCGATAGCCCTTTTGAAGGTTCACGAAAGTTCCAATAAATACGGGTACAAAAACCTGCGTCGAGATCATTATCTGAGACTGAATCTCATCCATCCCAACCCAATCTATAGGCATCAATTGAGTATCAGTTTCACTTTGAATATCAGAGCTTATTTTTGCCATGAATTGTGGATATCATAGGACTTATCTGAATGTAAGGACTATTGTCTGGGTTAGTGAAAAAACAATACTTTGTTAATCACTTTAGATCTCAAATTGAATATAATTAAACCATGTCAGACGATACGCCATTAGTACCTAAAATGACGCTTTTTTTTATTAAAAGCCCAACACATAACATATCGGCTGTTGAAGCTTATCTTAAAAAAAGAAACTACAAAGTCGTTGTTGAATCTAACCTTAGGGATGGTCTGCAAAAAATTATTACTGAATCACCAAGTTATATATTTTTAGCATGGGATCACCCCACAGACCAAATCAGAACTATTCATAAATTGATTTATCAAACCTCTGTTGCACCGATTATACCCTATATCATGACGACCCAACGTGATCAAATTATTCAACTTGAAGCCAGCGGTTTTGAACATAAATTGTATCCACCATTATCTGGGCCTGCGATTCAAAGAATTTTGGCAAAAAATGAGAAAAAAAATAGTGAAATCGAACAAGCTTTTAATCAGTCTAAAGCTGAATTTAAAATGGCTAAGGATCGTGAGTCACAAATGATTCACGTGAAATCTTTTTTAAAAGACGATTCAAAATCTGATTTATCAGATTTTAGACCAACACAACGCCCTGGAGAAACTATTGAGCAACAAATCGAACAATCCATAGAACTGGCAAAAAAAGCACGCAAGAAATTAAAAAGATTTATACAACATAAACCTTCAGAAAGTGTGACGAACACAGATGTCCCCACAATCACTGGTTTAACTGACGACAATTCTGGTTTTCCAGAGATTACAGGTGTCGAAACAAATTTGAATGAAAATCAAAAAAATAGTTTAGATACTATATTTGAACACACTATAAAGCCTGACTTCATTGATGTTTTAGATACTTATTCGATAGATTCAGTAAGTTTTCAACCAGTACAAAAAACTAAAAAATTACACGTTCTGATTGTCGATGAAAAAAAATGGACTGGTTATTTGATTGTTTCGTCAGAAGGTCATCTTGAAAAAACTGCTGCAGAAGCTATTTTGTCTAATTGGGTTTCACGAATGATTGATCAAGACGAAGAAAAAGAAATGCCTGAAATTGAAACCTACGAGAAAAGTACTGAATATCTTTGTTTTGAAATGGAAACACCTGAATTTGATTTTACTAAATTCAGTGAAATTAAAAGTGATTATTCTAAAGAAATTGATCACGAAGGCAAAAAAACTTCGATTTCATTTTTTGCCTATAGCCCTTTTCATGTTGTTGGCACACTCCATGAAAAATTTGATTATATCAAAGTACCGACGGAATCCCTTTTTAAACAAACTGAACTTAATTTTAATGTATATATTTATTTACCTGAAAATAAAAAATTTGTTCTCTATTACAAAGCCAATACAGAATTAGATACAGAAAAAATTGAGCGCTTGAAAAGCAAGAAAATGAATATTGTTTTTTCTTCTGTGGAATTTGAAAAAGAACTTTCTATTTACCGTGCCAAATATAATGTTCTAAATTCAATAAATTTTTTCAATAAAAAGAAGTAGTTATCTATGATGTCTACAAAAAAAATTATTCTAGCCAGTTCATCAATTTACAGGAAATCTTTGATTGAAAAGCTTGTTTCTAATGTGATTTGCCAAAAGCCAATTTGCGATGAAGACTCTTTAAAAAATAAATTACTAACAGAGGGCCGTAACCCAATCCAAATCGCCCATGCTCTGTCTTACGAAAAGGGTTTATCTGTTTTTAAAAACAATATTGAATCAATTGTTATTTCTGGTGACCAGCTTATTAGTTTTGAAGATCAAATTATTGGGAAATCTCATAATTTTGAAAATGCACAAAAACAGTTAAAACAGCTGAACGGTAAAACCCATCAACTGGTCACATGTGTGACTGTCTTTTCGCAAGAGCAAACAACCTATGTCGATCATATATCAAAAATGACTTTAAAAAAACTGACAGCACCAGAAATCGATCGATACCTTGCTAAAGATCAGCCCTTTGACTCTGCGGGAAGTTATAAAATTGAGTGCTCTGGTGTAGGTCTATTTGAGAAAATCGAAACCGATGACTTTACAGCCATTCAAGGCTTACCTTTAGTGTGGCTTAGCCAAACATTAAGAAAGATGGGTTATGAACTCTTCAATTAAAAAAACTGAACTGATTAAACAGGCCTTAAATGCGCGACAATTTTCACATTCACCTTATTCTACAAAAAAAATTGGTGCAGCTGTTCAGCTCAGTAATGGATTAATTTTTAACGGGTGTAATATTGAAAACGCATCTTACGGTGGCACCGTTTGTGCAGAGCGCGTCGCGATCTGGAAAGCTTTTAGTGAAAATTCAAACCAGTTGAAAATTACTGCAATCGCTGTAGCCAGTGATGAGAAATCACCATGGCCTCCCTGCGGTTTATGTCGTCAGGTTCTAGCCGAATTTAGCACAAGCCTAACTGAAGTTTATCTTGTGAATACCCAAGGCAAAGAAACAACCCTGACTTTTGCAGAATTGTTTCCATTCGCATTCGAACCAGATCACTTACTGAAGAAGTAAATCGTTCGTCATAATTTTTGAATTTTTACGATAGCTTTCAATCCATGACCCGAAAGCTGAAAAAGCTTTTTGCTTATCAATCAGTTCAGACTGTTTTAAATCAACAACAGCTGTATTATTTCTAAAATCAATTAACTTGACCACATATTGATCATCACCTTCACGAACTAACGAAGAACTATACGGAGATTTTTTATTTAATTTTAAACTGGCCGTTAATAATTCACGAGATCCAACTTGTGGAAAATTATCATTTTCTAAATCAAAAAATCCACTATTGACCCAGTTTAGTTGATTTTGATTCATTAATGCTTCGACTTCTGCGTACTTAGAAGAAGATAGTAATGTTTCAATTTGCTGAGTTAATTTTAAATATTTGTCTTCTAAAATAAGAGTTTTTGCCAAATCGTTTTGAGCTTCTTTAAGACTAATTAACTGTGCTGGTTTTTTGTCTGTGACTTTAATGATATGTATACCAAAATCAGTTTCAACCAAGTCAGAAATTTGGCCTTTTTGCATTTTAAAAGCAGCTTCTGCAAAAGCTGGTACCATTTGTGTTTTATTGAAAAAACCCAAATCACCATTTTTACTTTTTGAACCTGGATCTTCACTCACAGCAGCAGCAACTGTGCCAAAATCTTCTTTTGCTGATTCTTTGCCTAAACGGGCTTGAATGGCTTTAGCTTTAACACGAGCGGCATCCATTTCAGTTTTGTTTGCAGGGTTTGCACGAATCAAAATATGCGAAGCTTTGACTTGTTCTGGCTGGTCATATTGTTGTTTTTTCTGAGCATAAGAATCTTCAACTTTTTTAGCAAAAGCCGCATCTGCCAGTGACTGATTGATTTCAGCGACGCTGATATTTTGCTTGGCTTTGTAGTTTTCAAAATTTAATTTCAAATAAGCCACGCTGATTTGAGCTGACTTTAAATCAGTATTTAATTTTTTTGAAGCTGTTGGTGCTGATAAACCCGTTTCAAATAATTGTCGTAATTTTTGATTTTTAGTTTGAACGCGTAGATCTTTTTCAAATTCAGCTGGTGTTAAACGATTCGCATTTAAGATAGCTTTGTAAACATCTGTTTGAAAAATACCGTCTTTCTGGAAGTAGGGTAAATCTTGAGTAATGATTTTTTTAACTTCAGCATCAGTTGCTAAAACTTTTTCTTGATCAGCGGCTTGTGCAGCTAGAACATTATTAATTAATTCGCCCATTGTTTCAGAGCGAATTTGTTTACGTTGAAGTTCTTCGTTAATCTGTCCACCAAAAAGTTGTGCATAATAGGCAGAAACACGGGTTTCTTGTTCTTGAAAGTTTTTAATACTGATTAGTTCTCCGTTCACTTCAGCCGCAGAAGCCATACCAGCGCCGCCGCCGTTATTTTGACCAGAAATATCAGAAAGAACAAAAGTCAGCACAATCATACCAAAAACGACAAAGGCCACTAACGATTTTGCATTAAATGCTTTACCTTGAAACACTTTTTTAATCGAATTCATAAGACCACTTGTTTGTCTATTTGATTGCTTGTTTGACTGTCCATTTGTTGCCACTGTTAACTCCCTATTTTTTAATTTCATTGTCAATCACGTTATGTCCTCATGTTTCAAAAAAAAATTCAAGTTATTTCATGTTAACCTTGAAATCTTCATTCTATTTGTTACCGTATAGAAGCAGTTGGCTGAGCAGCTAACTAAATAGGTAAAGCGCAAGGAGTGCATCTTGAATTTTCTAAATATTAATTTAAAAAAAATTCTTCTACTGATTTTGTTCATCTCTTTGCCGCTTATTTCTATTAACATGGAGCAAAAAAAATCTGAGGATACTTGGTTTGCTCAACCGTTAAGCTTTATTGCCCAGTTTTTTCAGAATGCATTTTCAGGTTTGAGCTTAGGCGTTAAAGGCACTACAGCTGAATATTTGAACCTGATTCGAATCAAAAAAGATAATCTACTACTAAAAAATGAAGTCCAAGAGCTACAAACACGTTTGCAGGTTTTAAGTGAGCAGCAAATCGAAATTGAACGACTAAAAAGTTTTATGGATTTTCAAAAAAATACCCGAATGACTCTGACTCCAGCACAAGTTATTGGCCGTGATTTGCTACCTGATCATAAGACAATTACAATTAATAAGGGCACTGTTCACGGTATTAAGCATATGCAAGCCGTTCTGACTGTGGCCGGCGCAGTTGGTTATGTTTTTAGGCCTGAAAAAACAACTAGTCATGTCATGCTAATCACTGATCGCTATTCGGTTGTTGACGCACTTCTTCAGAAAACCAGAGCTCACGGAATACTTGAAGGTTTGGGTAAAGATACCAATGGCGGAGTCCTGCAATACATTGACCGCAATGAGGACGTTAAACCTGGTGACATTATTGTAACTGGTGGAATTGATAATATCTTTCCTAAAGGTTTTCCTTTAGGTGTTGTAACTGAAGTAGAGAAAAAAGCCATTAATCCAAGCCTGATTATAAAAATTAAGCCGATTATTGAATCTAATAAAATTGAAGAAGTTTTTGTTGTGCAAAATGCTAAAAATGAAGATTTTTTAAAAGGACTACCCATCGAAACAGTATCCGCTACTGAAACAGTTTCTGCTGGTCTAAAAAAACAATGATTTCAAAACGCAGATTGCACCTTATTTTACGAATTATTTCCCTGACTCTGGTGTTTTTTATTTTCTGTGCCTTTCAAACTAGTTTTTGGCCTTTCTTGACAACGTTTATCCCTGCGCCGTCTTTATGGTTAGTGTTTATGATTTTTTTAAGTTTTAAATTGAAACCCTATCCCGCTTTAGTTTTTATTTATTTTTTAGCCTTCGTCATGACGCGGTTTACTTATGCCCCACTGAAGGTCGTCTTAATGACACTCATCTTTTTGCACTTTTTTATTTGGATCTTAAAAACACGTATACACACCTCAACTGTTTTTTATTTTTCGATTTTGGTCGGAGCCGGAACCGTTTTTTATCATATCGCTTACATCATTGTTTCGATGTGGCTTGAAAAAGTACCTACATCTGTATTTTTTCTTCATCGCTTGGCGGATATTGGTCTGACTTTTTTAATTGGCACGCCGATTTATCAATTGCTCAATTTTATCAATGATACTTTTGAACCGAATGAAACATGGTCAGGTTCTGGGGCTCAATTAAAAACCACTCATCAAAATGTGGAATCTGAAAGCCTATGAGTAATCAATACATTAGCAATCCAGAAGAAGCTCGTGATTTTTTAAGTCGTTATCGATTGTTTTATGTTTTTATCATTGGCACTGTGCTTATTTTTACTTTAAGACTGACGTGGTTACAAATCATCAACGGACGTGAATTAAGAAAGTACTCAGAAAAGAATCGCGTTAAACAAAATAAGATTATTGCTCCACGGGGTCTAATCAATGACCGTGAAGGTCGCCCATTAGTTGAAAATCTTCCTGGCTTTGAAGCTTTAGTTTCACCCCAGTACGTTGAAGATCTTTCTAAATTAGCAACAACTGTTGGTCCCTTAGTTGGTCTAGAACCTGATAAATTTATTGAACGTGTTCAAAAAGCCAAAAAACTAAACGGCCCATTTGCCATGATCAGGATTAAAGATAATTTATCCCGTGAAGAAGTTTTTAGACTGAAACGCATTCGTTTAGATTTTCCTGGGTTAGAGATTCGTGAATCCATAATTCGTTATTACCCTTTGTTTGAAAATGGCGCACAGCTGTTCGGCTATGTCGGCGAGATTTCAAAAAAAGAACTTGAACGGCTGAATAAAAAATATGCGCCGGATTTGCTTTTATCGCAGGGTGATATTGTTGGTAAAAGCGGACTTGAAGAACATCTAGAGAAGAAAATTCGTGGACTTGATGGAGTAAGTTTTATTCAAGTCGATGCCCACGGCCGTGAGACAGTCACTGAAATTCCGAATATTTACGGCGAACAAATTAAAGATATCGAACCCAGCCATGGTCACAGCGCGCAGTTAACACTCGATAAAGATTTACAATTAGCAGCTTTTAAATCTTTTGAAGATAATAAACGAATCGGATCTTTGGTCGCTATGAAACCAAACGGAGAAATTTTAGCATGGGTGAATTCTCCTAGTTTTGATCCAAATATTTTTAGCAGCGATATTTCTGCGAAAATTTGGGCAAAACTAACCACTGATCCGTTCAAACCTCTACGCAATAAAATCATTCAAGATCATTTTTCGCCCGGATCTACTTTTAAACCCTTTATTGCCTTAGCCGCTTTACAAGAAAAAGTGATCACTGATCGCACCGTTATCAATGCTCCTGGTATATTCAGATTTGGTAATCGTCCCTATCATAATCACAATCGAAACGGTGAAGGTAACATCACGATTTATGAAGCTATTGAAAAAAGTTCGAATGTATTTTTCTATAAAATGGGAATCGCATTAGGCATTGATAAAATGTACAACTATATTAGCTTACTGGGTATTGGCACGAAGACAGGAATCGAAATGGATCGTGAAACTTCGGGACGCATGCCAAGCGCTGTTTGGAAAAAGTCATTACGTGGTGAAGACTGGCAGCCCGGTGAAAACTTAAGTACAGCCATTGGCCAAGGTTACGTGACAACGACACCTCTACAATTAGCCGTGGCGTACAATGCCATTGCCACTGAGGGAAAAATTGTTAAGCCGTTTATAGTAAAAAAAGTTGTTGATCATGATGGTCAAATTTTATTTGAAAAATTTCCTGCAGAAATTCGCGATATCACATTACCCCAACCCAACGGTTATAAAATTGACCGCGCCACATTTAAGATTGTCAAAGAAGCCATGAGGCGCGTAGCTAATGGAACATCAGGAACAGGACGACACTGGAAAGTCCCCGGTGTACAAATGGCTGGGAAAACTGGAACTGCTCAAGTTATGAGTTTTTCAGCTGATCAAATTTATGCAAGCTGTTTAGCAAGACCCGTCCAAATGCGGCATCACGGCTGGTACGTAGTGTGGGCCCCTTGGGATAAGCCAGAAATAGTCGTTGCTGTTTTAGCGCAGCACAGTTGTCATGGAAACACAGGTGCAGCACCCATAGTCAGAGATGTTGTTGAAGCTTATTTTAAAAAACATCATCCAGAAATTATTGAAGAAGCGTTAAAAAAAGTAGATAAAAAAGTAACTAAGAAAGTCACTAAAAAAGTCACTGCACCTATTGAGGCTGCTGACTAATGGTCAACTTAAACAACATAGGGATATTTAGTTTATGTCGATAAAAGGTTTTAATGTTTCCGAAAGAAATTTTTTAAGTCGTATTGACATCAGGCTAATTGGTCTTATTTTTACTTTAAATATTATTGGATTAATTAATTTATTTAGCGCAACCCACGGACCCCATTCTGAAAGTGTTGAAACTTTATTTATTCAGCAAATTATCTGGCTAATCGCAGGTTGGACAATTTTTTTCGTCCTCACATTTCTTGATTATATATGGATTAATCGATTAATTTGGTTAGCCTACTTCGGCAACGTGGGCGCGTTAGTCTACACTGATTTTTTTGGTAAAGTTGTTTTAGGTGGTCAGCGCTGGATTGATCTTTACTTTTTTAGATATCAACCTTCCGAAACCATGAAACTGTGTTTGATTCTAGTGCTTTCCAAGATACTGATTCATCGAAACCCGCAGGGCCCTGGTATGGGTTTGCGGGAATTATTTTGGCCGATGGTTTTGGTTTTAATTCCTTTTGTTTTAACTGTGAAGCAGCCGGATTTAGGAACGGCCATGATGCTGTTTTTTATCGGTGGGACGTTACTGTTTTTTGTCAAAATTAGAAAATCAATTTTAGCGACTTTAGTCATTATGGGACTATTTGCGTTGCCCCTGGCATGGAAATACGGTCTTAAAGACTACCAAAGACATCGTGTATACACTTTTATTTCTCCGGATTCAGATCCTCAGGGTAAAGGTTATAATTCGATTCAGTCACGCATTGCTGTGGGATCGGGTCAATTTTTCGGAAAAGGTTTTCGCCAAGGTACGCAATCACAACTTGAATTTTTACCAGAACGTCATACTGATTTTATTTATTCCGTGCTGTCAGAAGAGTGGGGTTTCGTCGGCAGTATGATTGTGATGATCACTTTTATGATGCTGTTTTTTGTGTGTTTTGAAATCGCATCCCGAGCCAGAGACAAATTTGGATCTTTAATCGTTGTTGGTGTTACGGCTTATTTATTTTGGCACATGTTTGTGAATATGGGCATGGTGATGGGACTACTGCCCATTGTGGGTGTACCGCTGCCGTTACTTAGCTACGGCGGTTCAGGAATGCTAACCACCATGTTAGGCATGGGATTAGTCAGTTCAGTCGCCTATAGAAGACACTTATTCTAAAGGCAGCGGCAATAAGAACTTCTATAATTGAAATCTGTAGTTTATTTATAGAGTTAGGTATCAAAATAACTAATTGTTTTTATTCGATATGGACTTTAGCTTGGGTAACATTTAAGTTCACGTCTGCACCCGATCGGTGTCATATCAGAGAAAATCAATTAAATGTTCCCGATTGGTATCATTACGTTAGTATTGACCTTTATGTGATTGATCGGTAACATTAGATTATGAATACAAAAATCAAAACCTCAAAAGAGATTTCAACTTTAATCAAAAAAAAGCGCCGTCAAAAAAAACTGACTCAGTCTGAGCTTGCCGAATCTTGCGGCCTAGGTCGCCGTTTTGTTTCCGAACTAGAAAATGCTACAAAAAATCGATATGACTTAAATTTAGCACTACGGGTGTTGCAAAGACTGGGTTTTGAAATCATTGCCAAAGATAAAGAAGATTCTTCATCATGAGCATCACTCAAAGTCTGAACTTAATTTTTGAAGATAATATTGTCGGAAAAATTTATTTAGATTCCAATCAAATCTTTTGTTTTGATTATTCAGAGGAGTGGCTTACAAACCCCAAAGCATTTGCCGTGTCTCAAAGCTTGCCTTTAAAAAAAACAACTTATACAAATGATGCTGAGTTGTTTTTTTCAAATCTAATTCCCGAAGCTAAATTAAGAAAACTTGTCGCCCATAGGCTGGGTATAAGTGAAGATAATAATTTTAGTTTTTTACAAGCTTTGGGTGAAGACTGTGCTGGGGCTTTCCGAATTACGAACGAAAGTGTTCCCTATAAAAGTAAATCTTCGATTTATAATGAAATTGAATTAAATCGAATTATTGATGTCTATAATAAACAGCCCATTTTTTATTTCGGATTTGCTCAGGAGGAAATGCGGTTGAGTCTTGCCGGAGCCCAAGACAAAGTGGCCATATTTTACGAAAATAAAAAGATTTTTTTACCTGGTAATGGGCATTCACCCAGCAGTCATATTCTTAAATTACCTAGTAAAGATTACGCTTACATAACACAAAATGAATACTACGTAAGTCAGCTAGCAAATGATTGCGAAATCATAACCCAACCCATGCAGCTGTTACAGAGAAAAAAATTTACGGCCTTACTCATAGAACGTTATGATCGTTATAAAGACATAACTGATCAGAAAACTCATAGGCTTCATCAAGAGGATTTGTGCCAAGCCCTGTCGATTAGCCATCAGCAAAAATATGAAGTCGAAGGTGGTCCTAGTTTTAAACAAGCTTTCGATCTTATCGAATCAGTCAGTTCCGATGTTATCGAAGACCAACAAAGACTCTTAAAGTGGATTTTTTTTAATATCTGTGTTGGTAATTCAGACAATCACGGTAAAAATCTTTCATTAAGACGAAGTCTAAATAATCAATGGCATCTAAGCCCTTTTTACGATTTGCTGTGCACAAAGGTTTATAAACATATTTCTAAAAAACAAGCGATGTCAGTGGGAGGTAGTTTTGATGGTGCGAATTTATCGTCACAAAACTGGCAAAATTTAATGAAAGAAATTAATTACAGCTACAGAAAATTTCGCGAGGACATCGCTTTAAATATCATCGACACTTTACATGTCAGTTTAGATGAACACTTATCTTATTTTAAAGGGCAAACTTGTTATCAATTTATGACGGAAGTAAAAAAAGAAATTCTCAGCGGCCTACGCCGTGCTGAAATAGGTTTGAAAGATTAGAGATAAACTTTGCTTAATCTACCAAGTAATACGAACGGTACCACTATAACCACCACCGCTAGACCCGCCACTACCAGCCTAATCCAGAAATTTGAAAAAGTCTCTTCGTATAAACGACAAGTTGCACTCGGATTTAAAATTGTGAATTTAAATAACTAGTAATTTCAAATATTTAGCGCTTAAATGAGTAATAGTTTTTTGCAGTTAGTCCAGCATGCGGTAGCGAATACGTTTCGGAGTTGAATCTTCACCCATGCGTTTTTTACGGTCTTCTTCGTATTCGCTGAAATTTCCTGGATAGAAATAAACTTTTGAATCGCCTTCAAAAGCCATAATATGAGTACAAATACGATCTAAAAACCAACGATCATGGGAAATCACGACAGCACTACCGCCGAATTCTAATAAGGCTTCTTCAAGCGCACGCATTGTATTCACATCAAGATCGTTTGTGGGTTCATCAAGAAGTAATAAATTAGCGCCTTCTTTTAAAATTTTTGCTAAATTCACGCGGTTTCTTTCACCACCTGATAAAGTTCCCACTTTTTTCTGCTGATCCGTTCCAGAAAAGTTAAACCAACTGACATATTGTCTGGCATTAATTTCTCGTCCACCTAAAGCGATCACATCTTGTCCGCCAGATAATTCTTCAAAAATTGTTTTATTCGGATCCAGCGTTTCCCGTGTCTGGTCAACGTAGGCAATTTTAACAGTTTCACCGACCTTAAATGTCCCGCTGTCCGCTTTTTCACGGTCAGTGATCATTTTAAATAAAGTTGATTTACCGACACCATTTGGCCCGATAACGCCAACGATGGCTCCGCGAGGAATTGTGAAATCCACTTGATCTAAAAGCATTTTTTTACCGTAACCTTTAGAAACAGTTTGAGCTTCGATCACGATATTTCCTAAACGGGGCCCTGGTGGAATATAAATTGTCATTTCTTGTAGTTTGTCAGCTGAAGGTTCTTTTAATAAGCTTTCATAAGCTAGAATACGCGCTTTTGATTTTGATTGACGGGCTTTTGCACCCTGACGAATCCATTCAAGTTCACGTTCTATTGTTTTAGCTTTTTTAGATTGTTCTTTTTGTTCACCAGCCATGCGTTTATCTTTTTGTTCTAACCAAGATGTGTAATTTCCTTTCCACGGAATTCCTTCACCGCGGTCGAGTTCCAAAATCCAACCAGCTACATTATCTAAAAAATAACGATCATGCGTAACCGCAATAACAGTCCCTGGGAATTTTGATAAATACTGTTCTAACCAACCAACTGATTCTGCATCTAAGTGATTTGTTGGCTCATCAAGTAATAAAATATCAGGATTTGACATAATTAACCGGGCTAAAGCGACACGGCGTTTTTCACCGCCAGATAAATGAGCCACTGCTGAATCGGCGTCAGGACAACGTAAAGCATCGATAACTAATTCAATTTTTTGATCGACTTCCCAACCGCCAAGAGCTTCAATTTTTTCTTGAAGTTCACCTTGTTTTTCAATCATCTTATTCATTTCATCGGGATCTAAATCTGGATCAGAAAATTTATCATTAATCGCGTTGTAATCTTTCATTAACTTAGGCAAATCACCCATTTGTGAAAAAATATTGTCACGCACATTTAATGTTTCATCTAATTTAGGTTCTTGTTCTAAATAACCAACTTTCATTTTTTTTGCAGGGAAAGCTTCACCTAAAAATTCAGTGTCAACACCCGCCATAATTTTTAGCAATGATGATTTACCAGAACCATTCAAACCTAAGACACCGATCTTGGCGCCATAAAAATAAGATAAATAAATATCTTTTAAAACATATTTATTGGGTGGGTAAACTTTTGAAACACCCTTCATTGTATAAATAATATCTTGAGACATAAAAACCTCTGCTTATTCTTTAAATTTTATTTGATTTCGCACGACTAATGAGTACCATGATGAAATAAAATGAGCAACAACAAGAAGACACAACCTGCCCCACAAAATGCATCATCCAGCACGCCAATTAAAACTCAGTGGGCTTCATTGCAAAATGAATTGCAGTCAGCTGTGAACGACTGGTCCATTATGTCAGAAAAAATGAACGAAATTTCACCAGAAGAAGAACAAATCAAAAAAGTCAAAAATTTGATTTATGATCTAAAAGCAAAATTAAAAGAATTCGAGCTTTAGGGTTTTCTATACTCATCTGGCGTGTAGATCTTCATCTCAAAAGCATGTAATCCATTTTTAAATTCATTGACCAATAAATCATTTACCAATCTCTGGCGATCAATACGTGATTTATCAAGAAAAACATCGGATACAATAACTAATTTGTAATGTGTTTCACCAGTAAAGCCCGCTGATCCCAAATGTTCAACATGATTGGCGCGCTTGGCACTTTCATTTTTTAAAACCATGTGCACTGGATTTAATTTTTGTAGAATTTCAAGAAGACGTTCATGTCTGGTTTGTTCTTTGGTCATATTATTTTTTGATTTTATCTAAAATTGTTAAAGCTTGTGCTTTGGCGATTTCAAAACCCATTTGGGCCATAGTAAATACGCCTTTTTCTTCTAATTTTTTCTCAATTGTTTTCGCTTTTTCTAAGGCTTTAACTGCTACAATTTCTGCTAATGGATGACCAAGGCCGACGTTTTCAACTTTATCGTTGTTTTTCCATTGGGTAGCCACATTTTCTGCGATATCAAAAGCTTTGGGTATTTTATCACGAATGATTTCACTGTACGGAAATTCAATCTTTACTTTATCTGATGTAGCTTGTTCTGTTGTATTTTCATCTTTGACTTCGTTATCATCATTCATACAAATTTCCTTGCTTTATGGCGTAATCTTCTGAAAATAGACTAACATGAAAATGATCGTTGAGGAAAATTCTTTTTTTATTGTTGTGAATAAACCTGAAGGCTATTCGGTTCATAATGAAAAACCGAATCTGATTGATGTTTTAAGTGACATGAAATTACCTACACACTTCGTCAATCGATTAGATAACGTCACCAGTGGTCTTGTGGTTATAGCCAAAAGCCCTGAATTGCATAAGCCCTTAAGCGAAGCTTTAGAAAAAGGACAAAAAACCTACCGCGCTTTATTACGCGGGGCTTGGAAAACGACCGATACCAACTTCGTTTGGAACACCCCTTTATCTGATAAAGCCGAAGGCCGCAAAAACCCGCAAGGTATTGTTAAAGACCGCAAGGCCTGTCTGACGATTGGCAGCGTTGTTCGCAGCAATAAGTATTTTACAGAAGCATTATTAGAAATTAAAACTGGTCGACAACACCAGATCAGAAAACACGCCTGTATTCACAATTGTGCTATAGTGGGTGATCCTAGATATAACGATACAGCTTATAATTCGAAAATAGCAGAGACTTATAAAGTCAGTCGGATGTTTTTACATGCTGAATCTTTAAATTTTAAATTTGAAGACCAAGTCTATAATTTTAAATCTGAAATTGAATCAATGGACTTAAACTGCTTTTTTAAAGACTCACTTTAATCGATTCAGAAAATCTTTCACAAGTGTAGAACGCTCTTCAGTACTGACTGGGCGGTAGCCCGTTTCATGAATGTCGTAAAGTTCTTTATCTATCTCAAGTAAAAAGCGTGATGGCGACACGGGTCTTATCACCCCGATTTTTTTGCGCTGCCTGCAGTAACTAAGGATTAATTTTTCTTGGGCTCTGGTGATGCCAACGTACAAAAGCCTGCGTTCTTCATCAATGTCGCCACCTAAACGTTTATGAGGTAATAAATCTTCTTCGATTCCGACCAAAATCACGTATGGAAATTCCAAACCTTTAGAGGCATGAAAAGTCATTAATTGAACTTCATTTTTTTCATCTTGATTGCCGACATCATCTCGCAATTGCATGCTATCTACAAAATCTTTCAGCGTAGCAATTGTTGGCTCACGACGATTAATATAACTTTCTAAAATACGTCCTACGATTTCAATGACCTGCCATTTTTTATCAAATAAAACGCCTTCTGAAGTTGTATTTTGAATCATATGATCGCGGTAACCGATTTCACGAACTAAAAATTCATAACGCTGTGATATAGTCTGTCCTATAGTTGTGTCATCTAAAAGTCTTTGTGGAAATGTCCATAACCAATCGTTAAATTGATCCAAGATCGCACCTTTATCATCACTAATTCCAGATTTGTCCCATTTTTTTGTGGCCTGGGGTAAATTAAGTCCACTTTCTTCGGAATATTTTATTAATTTTTCAAGAGTCGTTTCACCAAGACCACGTGGTGGTAAATTAATAATCCGACGAAACGAAACTTCATCATCATTTAAAGATTGCTTAAGATAGGCCAACCAATCTTTGGCTTCTTTACGATCAAAAATGGAAGTACCACCAGTGATCGAATACGGGATTTGATTTCGTCTCAGTGAGGCCTCAATAAAAGCGCCTTGAGTATTTGATCGGTATAAAATAGCAATATCTTTTTCTTTAACACCTTTTTGCTTCAACATTTGAATTTCACGACAGACAAAATCGGCTTCTTCGTCTTCATTATCTAGAACAAAAACTTCAGGCTTAGTGTGCAGGCTATTTTTAATTTTTTCTGATCGTAAAATTTTACCATGCCTTTTCGCATTTTTTGCAATGACAGCATTCCCAAGATCTAAAATAACAGAACTTGATCTATAGTTTCTTTCTAATTTGATGACCTGACACTGTTCAAAATTTCTCGGGAATTGTAAAATATTTTGAATCTCTGCCCCACGCCAGCCGTAAATCGACTGATCATCATCACCGACAACAGATAGATTTAAACTTTTCTTTGATATTTGATCAATCAGTTTCATTTGTTCAGAATTTGTATCTTGAAATTCATCCACCATAATTTGTTGAAAACGGTCTTGCACGCCTTCTAAAACTTCGGGGTATTTTTTAAATAACCGCAATGGTTCTAACAATAAACCTTCAAAATCGACCACACCGAATTTTAGTAACTCTTTTTCGTAAAGTGGTTTTAAGACTTCGGCCATTTCGTGATATTCTTCTAACTGACCTACAGGTAATTTTTTACCTGCCCGCAAAGTATTTACTAATTCTAATACTTTAGAAAAATCGAATTTATCTTTTGTGGTATTTCTAATATTTTTAGCTAAGTCTTTTAGAACAGATTGTGAATCTGATTGATCCAGAATTCCAAACTGAGTCGGAAGCCTTAATAACTTATGATTTTTTCTAAGAAGCTGTAATCCGAATGAATGAAATGTTCCTGTCCATAGACCTTTTGATTTAATTCCAACTTTTTGTTGCACACGATGTTTTAATTCTTTAGCGGCCTTGTTAGTGAAAGTCAGAACACAAATGCTTTCAGCTTTCGCAATCTTTTCATCGATCAATCTGCCTGTTCTAGAAACTAAAACTGTTGTTTTACCAGAGCCCGCACCCGCTAAAATTAGCAACGGGCCATAGTTATGACATACAGCTTGAGCCTGTTCTGGATTAAGACCTTCTAACCATTTCACGATTTTAATTGCTCTAGTTACGTTCGACAATGCATAAGCGTACGAACTTCATCTGTAAAGATCACATCGATTTTATCGTTGTAAGCTTTCGTTACAAAACCAATACCAAATTTAGGATGAGAAATTTTTTGAGTTTCTTTAAACTGAGATTTTGTTGAGTAAACAACAGGTTCTTGGCTTAGTTTGTTTTGATTGAAAATTTCGTATTGTCCTGTGTGCGAACGTGCCGATTGCCCAACTTTTTTAGCTGCTGCTGCAATGGATTGTTTGCTAGTCCCTGGTTTTGGCAAAGAATATGTTTTTTTGCTATGGCAAACTTCACATTCAATTTTAGCGGCTTTATTCGAAGTATGTGCCAATACTTTGTGGTAGCGGTCAGCTTCACACTTTTTGCACATTGTATAAAACGATTTAGCGACTGGTGGTAAAGTCAGTTGGTTCATTTTTATCTTTCTTTTTTCTGGTGATAAACTGTTAATTTATCAGTTAATTTTTTTTGTCCGATTTCTAAAGCACTTAAATAATAAGGTCCTTCTAAATTTTGAATTTTCTTTTGTACACTGATCATTGATTTTTCATCGGCGGGATCAATTTCAAAACCTGATGGTCCATATTTTTCAACAAAAGAAAAATCATCTTCTTTGGTAAAAAACTTTACCCATGACTCTGTGTTGACTTCGCATCGGTACGTCATGGTTCTTGCGTGCGTATGCAGTGGCGCATAAGACCCGATCATTTCCATGTGACCGTAGTGCGAATGTAATTTCAAAGAGGGGCTACCCCATTGGGTCATGCCAGAACACAATTCAACATTGGCGTACCATAAAGCAAAAGCTTTAGATAAAAATCCTAATCCGTACATTCGATGTTCTTGAGGAATAATTGAATTGATTGCACAAAGATCGTAAGCCACCCATTCACCTTTGTGCATGGTCGGAATAATTATAAATAACGATAACGGACACCATTCGTTTTCATCAGAATAATTGAGTGTCTCACGAATGACTTTAGGCATTTTTTTTGTGCGCCCTGCAAAGCCAGCAATAAAACCTGGCATCGCCGCACAATCGTAAAACACCCAACGTGGTATAGCTAAGTCCTGTTTTCCAAAAGCTTTCCATTCCATTTCGTATACAGCATTTGCGAACGGAAGCTCATCTAAGCTTAACGGGTTTTTGTAAATCGGTTCTTTTTTAAACCAATCTAATTTGTGTCTAGTGCCAGGGTTGTTGATTTTATTTTCAGGACGAACAAAGACGTAAGGTCTTATATCTTCTGAATCTAACCAACTGGCTTTTGACAAAATTGAATTCATGGATTATTTACCCAACGGCGAAATCATGGTTTCAGGTTTTACGACTTCATCAAATTTTTCTGCAGTTAATAATCCCGATTTAATAGCTTCTTCTTTTAAAGTAGTTCCGTTTTTGTGCGCGGACTTCGCAATTTTAGCTGCATTATCATAGCCAATATGTGGGTTTAAAGCCGTCACTAGCATTAATGAATTTTCTAAATGTTTTTTGATTTGTGTTGTGTTAGCTGTAATTCCAGATACGCAGTGATCAACAAAACTATCACAGGCATCAGAAATTAAACGAATTGAATTTAAGCAATTAAAAACGATCACTGGTTTAAAAACATTTAATTCGAAATGTCCTGTTGCCCCACCAATGTTAACCGCCACATCGTTACCCAACACTTGCGCACACACCATGGTCATGGCTTCAGATTGCGTCGGGTTGACTTTACCAGGCATAATCGATGACCCCGGTTCATTTTCTGGTAAATTTAATTCACCGAATCCACAACGTGGACCAGATCCTAGTAACCGTATATCATTTGCTATTTTCATGAGCGACACCGCAATTGTTTTTAAAGCGCCGTGCGCTTCGACTAAAGCATCGTGCGAAGCTAAAGCTTCAAATTTATTCGGAGCAGTCACAAAAGGAATTTTTGTTTCCCGCGCGATCGCAGCTGCAGCTTTCACTGGAAAATCAATATGTGTATTTAATCCTGTACCCACAGCCGTACCACCCAAGGCCAATTCATGAAGATGTGGTAAAACATTTTTAATTCTTTGAATTGAATTTTTCATTTGCGTGGCATAGCCAGAAAATTCTTGGCCTAATGTTAATGGCGTAGCATCCATCAAGTGGGTTCTGCCAATTTTAACAATACTTTTGAATTCAACAGACTTTGCATCTAATGATTTATAAATTTTTTCTAACATTGGTAATAACCGATTGTGAATCCGTTCAGCCACAGCAATATGCATCGCTGTCGGAAAAGTGTCATTTGAACTTTGCCCTTTATTCACATCATCGTTTGGATGAATAGTTTTATTTGGTAAAGTTAAATTTTGCATTGTCATCGCACGATTTGCGATCACTTCATTTGAATTCATATTTGTTTGCGTACCTGATCCAGTTTGCCAAACCACTAGCGGAAAGTGCGCATCAAGACTACCGCTAATCACTTCATCAGCTGCTTTGATAATAAATTCAGCTTTTGTTTTATCAAGCAAACCTAATTCAGCATTTGTCACCGCAGCACATTTTTTAAGTACGCCTAAAGCTTTAATCATTTCACGGGGAAATTTATCTCCACCGATTTTAAAATTTTCAGTCGATCGTTGGGTTTGGGCTCCCCATAAAGCGTATGTAGGAACTTTCACATCACCCATAGTGTCTTTTTCAATTCTGAAATCCGTTTTAGAATTCTGATCAGTCATTTACTACCTCTGTAGCTGATTATTTCTGTAAACCTGCCCCACGCTGGCTTGATCTGTGGGGTATATAACAAGCTCTTGAATGTTAACATGTGGGGGCTGTTCAACACACCATAAAATATTTTGGGCGATATCTGTCGGGCTAAGCGGGGTCATACCCGCATAAA
>JAYUQO010000194.1:0-9101 GCA_043756765.1 Bdellovibrio sp.
TTTATACCGGTTATCGGTTCTGGCCCATTATCAATCGCTTTGGCGATGTATAGTTTTACGCAGGGAAATATTTTTTCTGGAGTTATTTTGTCTGTGGCAGCGTTTATTGCATCGATCGTGGATAACGCCATTAAGACTTACATCTTTAGTTCTCAAGAAGATTCTGTCCATCCGTTGATATCACTATTGTCATTGATTGGCGCTATGATTATGTTTGGATTTTCAGGATTGTTTCTAGGGCCTATTGTTTCGCACTTGGCATTTTCAATTAGTTCTTTTTTGACAAAACAAAAAAAGAATTCTTCAATGATTCCAGCGGGACAAGAGCCATAATATTTCCCACAATACATAACACTGAGCCTACCAACAAGAAGACAGTCCAGTGAAAGTTTTCAAAAAAAGTTGAAACGGCTAATGCTATAATTGGTGAAACAACACTAGTGAAAGCCGCTTTTGTCGGGCCAATATTTTCAATTAATTTAATGTATGACCAAAATGAAACAACTGTTCCCAAAACGCTCAGATATATAAAAGATAAAATAAATTCCTGAGTGATATTGACAGCAAACGATTTCTGACTAAACAAGCAAAACAGTCCTGTGACAAGTGCGCCGTAGAACATGCTCCAACCATTGCTAGCAAGAATCGGAATTTGCTGTTTGCGAATTGATGCTGATAAAAGATTTCCTGACGATGCGGAGATGACTCCAAATAAGCTAATGAAAATTCCAATTAATGATAGCGGATGTAATCCACGTTGACTGTATTCATTAAAAGCGATTAGGCCCATTCCTAAAAAACTAACAAATGCTCCGATGACAACTTTTTTTTCAAATGGAGTATTGAAAAATAAAAATGCCCCAAACATATTAAAGAAAATTAATGTTGTGTAAGTTAATGCGATCAATGCTGAAGACGCCATTGATGAAGCCCAGTAGGTCAGTAAAAAATTACAACTGAACATGAACAGACCTTGCAAAAGAAAACGCACATGCATTCTGGTTGTGTAGTTCAAGTTTGTTTTCGTCACTAAGCAAACGACCAGCATAATCAAACTTGCAAATACAAATCGGTAAAATACGGCAACACTACCATCTGTATAAGGTATTTGGTATTTTATGGCGATCCAAGTTAGTCCCCAAATTAGGGCGCATGTTAAAAAATAAAAAAGAGTTTTTTGATTAGTCTTCGTCGGGACTTGATTCATCTTCGTCATCTTCAAGATCGTCGTCGTCTTCATCGTCGTCTTCATCTTCTTCATCATCATCTGCTATTTCAGCAGTGGCTTCGATGCGAACAAGCCATCCCTCTTCGTACGGATCTTCCATCAGAATGGCTGGGTCATCGATGACTTGCGAATTGATTTCAATAATTGTGCCTTCAACTGGTGATAAAATTTCAACAGTGCCATCATCAGTTTCAACACTACCGAAAGCTGTATCAGCATCAACTTTTTCTTGTTCAGGTGGTAAATCAATCGCATTAATTTCCGTGATGTCTTCAAGACCTTCTTCGTTAATTCCGATTGTAATAATACCTTCGTTTTCTGAATACCAAAGATTGTGATTAAAATTTTTAACTTTACCAGCCATGTGAGCTCCTTAAAATTGAGATATAAAGTCTTGATTTTCATATGCCTAAAATGTGGCTTAATGATTATGGTCAAGACGAATGTATAAAAAAATCTATTACTACGAAATTATTTTAACTGAAAATTGCTCAGGGTCAAATTTTGTCAGCTTAACGCAAAATTAAAACTTTGCTTATCAAGAACTGTCTGATAAAACACACAAACTTCTAGGAACAATGGCCGTCAAAAGATCAGAGGGGGATTTATGACGACAATGCGTTTTTTTATGATCGGTTCATGGACCGAAGGCATGATTCACTTTGAAAAGTTAATGCCTTTTGTTGTGTCATACGAACCAGCATCTATAAATGCCACTATATACAGATTACCAATTGGTTTTCCTGTGCTTGTTGATCAGCCTCAGCAAAAAATTGCTGGCCAGTTGATCGAACTTCACGTGGATCAAACTTTATTGGCCATATTAGATACTTTTTATGGTGTCAGACCAAATGACCCGCAAAAGGGCCTGCACAGCCGTTCTACAGTGATGGCTAAAAAAGCATCTGGTGAATCTGAATTAGCACAAGTTTATTTCTTTAATCCGAAAAAGCTTAATTCTAAGGCGGAATTAATTACAGACGCGGATTGGAGAAAATCTTTAAATGAAAATCCACCATTACCACTTCAGCTGAGTGACAAACAAAAAATGTATGTCATGAAATTGGGTGCCGTAAAAGGGCGCGATATAGTGCCGATAAATGACCTCACTTTATATCGTGAATTGATGAAGTTGGAATTGATTGTCGATAAAGGTCGACGATTGGCATTGAGTTCTTTAGGCAAAGAAGTCTATAACCACTTGATCTAATGGAAAAAGAAACTTTATTTAATATAGTTATTGTCGAGCCTGAAATTCCTCAAAATACAGGTAACATTGGTCGTACTTGCGTTGGCACACGCTGCGAATTACATCTTGTTAAACCCATGAGTTTTGAAATCACAGATTCACAAGTTAAACGTGCTGGCCTAGATTATTGGCCTCATTTAAAATGGAAAATGCACGACAGTTTTGAGACTTGGTACAATTCAGTTGAAAACAAAGACAGAATTTTTTTTATTGAAAATAAAGTTGAACAAACAATCTATCAAGCGAAATTTCAAAAAGGGGACTGGCTAGTTTTCGGTAAAGAAACAAAGGGCTTAGATCCTGATTTGATCTTACAGAATTTAGACAAAACATTTATGATTCCGCAAACTGGTCCAGTTCGAAGTTTAAATCTAGCGACTGCTGTAGCCATCACTATTTACGAAGGCTTCCGACAGGTTTATGTTACCAGCGATGTAGCCAGTCATGTTGTCAAATAGTCTAATCATTTGGTGATGTTTTGATCCCAAAAATGTTGGCTTGTTTTTTGTAACACTTTAAAAGCATGAAACACTTAATAATGCTTATTTTAATTTTATCAGTAAAAACTACAAACGCTAACGGACCAGATGTACTAGGACAGATAATTGCGCAAAAAAACGGCAATCTTATTTTGGTGTCAGATGTTGAACCTGAAAAACCTCAAAATAATTTTTTAGAGTCTGCGGGAACAAGTAAAGAAGAAGTGAAACTTAAAGCCTTGTTGTTAGATAGTTCTAAATCGATACTTGTTTTAGATATCTCAAATCTGCAAGTGCAATCAGAACCAGAACAAGCGACTCAGTTTGCCTTAAACCGCTCAAACGAAATTTTACCGATTCAGCTTGCAGAAGACAAAAAATCTATTTTAGTTGAGATTTCTTCAAACCGTCAGGTTTGGTCTTCTAATACAATAACTGCAGAAAAAAAATTAGTTGGTTATTTTAAATCAAGTGCACAGCACGCGGCGCAGATTGATAAAGCTTTTATGACAGTTTCTGGCGATTTAGTGACTACTGAAGGGCATAAATTAGGCCTTGTTGTTGATGCCGCGCAATCACCAGTGCAGCTTTTAACAGATTCCAATCTTGAAATTGCAACTTTTGTAGGGACTGGGTCGGAAGTTGTTCTATCAGGACAAGACGAAAAATTTATGCATTTGGCGCAGTTTTTACAAAAAGCTGTTTTGAATCAATCATTAAATGATGTTGTATTGCTTATGAAGGTTTCAATGTTAGGTTCAGTGGCGCAAATATCTGCACAATATTCATCGAACGATGACTATGACGCTGTATTCAGGTTTGTTAGTCCAGTTGTTGTTAACCAAGTTAAGCAAATGAAGCAAAAGTAGCGCATAATATCAATCAAGCCTAGCTCTGTGCCACCACTTGCCGTTGGCGCACAGAGGATCTAGTATTATTGGTCTATGGTACAAAAAATTTTTACAAAACTATTCGGGACTCATCACGACCGTGAAATAAAGAAACTTCAACCTCTTGTTAATAAAATTAACGATCTTGAAAGTTCGATTCAAAAACTATCTGATGATGAACTTAAAAACAAAACCAATGAATTTAAAAAAAGATTGCAGAATGGCGAAACAGTTAATGACATTCTGCATGAAGCTTTTGCAGTTTGTCGTGAAGCTTCAAAACGTGTTTTAGGTATGCGACATTACGATGTGCAGTTGATCGGTGGAATAGTTCTTAACAAGGGATCTATTGCTGAAATGCGCACCGGTGAAGGTAAAACACTTGTTGCCACATTACCTGTTTATTTAAATGCACTGACTGGCAAAGGTGCCCACGTTGTGACAGTAAATGATTACTTAGCTACACGTGACTGTGAATGGATGAGTCGTTTGTATAATTGGTTGGGATTAACAACTGGCGTGATCAAACACGGGTTAACTGATGATGAAAGACGTGCGGCCTACAATTCTGATATTACTTATGCGACAAATAATGAATTAGGTTTTGATTATCTTCGCGATAATATGAAATTTGATCTCAGTGAATACGTCCAGCGGGCTCCGCATTTTGCAATTGTCGACGAATGCGATTCTATTTTAATCGATGAAGCAAGAACGCCCTTAATTATTTCTGGTCCGGCAGAGGCTTCAACAGATAAATATTATGCGATTGATAAAATTATTCCATTCTTGAAAAAAGATATTCATTTTACGATGGAAGAAAAATCTAAATCAGCGACGTTGACTGAAGACGGTAACACCGAAGTCGAAAAATTATTAAAATTAGATAATTTGTATGATCCGGCAAACATAGAAATTCTTCATCATGTTAACCAAGCTTTACGTGCCCACCATCTTTATCGTTTAGATGTTGAATACATGATCAAAGACGGCGAAATCGTGATCGTAGATGAATTCACTGGGCGATTAATGCCCGGACGTCGCTGGAGTGATGGACTTCATCAAGCCATCGAAGCCAAAGAAAAAGTTGATGTTAAAAATGAAAATCAAACATTAGCGACAATCACATTTCAAAATTATTTCAGAATGTATGATAAACTTTCAGGAATGACGGGAACTGCTGATACAGAAGCAGTTGAGTTCAGAAAAATTTATAGCTTATCAGTCAATGTGATACCGACTAATCGTCCGATCAAAAGAATGGATATCGAAGATATCGTTTTTAAAACTGAAAATGCAAAATACAATGCGATTGTTGCAGATATCAGAGAGCGCCACGCGAATGGTCAGCCTGTTCTAGTCGGTACAGCTTCAATTGAGAAGTCAGAGGCTATTTCTAGATTCTTAAAAAATGAAGGCATCAAACATGACGTTCTAAATGCGAAACATCACGAACGTGAAGCCGAAATTATTGCACTTGCAGGCCGTAAAGGCTCAATCACGATTGCTACGAACATGGCCGGTCGTGGAACTGATATCATGTTGGGTGGTAACCCTGAAATCTTAGCTAAAAAAACTGTGAATGATGAAGAAACGCCAGAATATGTAGAAGCTCTTAAAAAATTCAAAGCCCAGTGTGATAGTGAAAAGCAAGAAGTTATCACTGCAGGCGGCTTATATATCGTCGGTACAGAACGACATGAATCACGTCGTATTGATAATCAATTGCGTGGTCGCGCAGGTCGCCAAGGTGATCCTGGGGCATCGATGTTTTACCTTTCTTTGGAAGATAATTTGATGCGTATTTTTAATGGTGAACGCATCCAAAAAATTATGACCATGTTGAATATTCCTGAAGACGAACCCATCACACATAAAATGGTGACGAATGCGATTGAAGGCGCACAAAGAAAAGTCGAAGGACATAACTTTGATATTCGTAAACATTTGTTAGATTACGATGATGTGATGAATCAACAAAGAAATGCAATTTACAAATTACGCAGACAAATTCTTGAAGGTAAAGATTTAGAGCGATCAATTTTAGATATGTTAGGTGACGTGGTTTCATCAATTCTAGATCGGTTTTTACCGGCCGGATCAAAACCTGCTGACTGGAACACTGAAGGTTTAAATAACGCATTAATGCAACAATTTGGATTTAAAATTGAAGCAAAATCTTTTCCAAAAGCTGAATTAGCGGAAACAGAAATTAGCTCTAGAGTTAAAAAAATCTATGAAGCTCAGAAGAAATCAATGGGACAATTTTTTGAACAGATTTCAAAAATGATTATGCTGACAGCGATCGATCAAAGATGGAAAGAGCATCTTTACACGATTGATAAAGTCAAAGAAGGTATTAATCTGCGCGCCTACGGACAAAAAGACCCATTGATTGAATATAAAAAAGAAGCTTTCAAAGCATTTGAAGAACTTAATTTAGCGATCAGAACTGAAACAATTGAAAAAATGATGCGTGTTCAATTAGTGGCTGATGGAATGGAACAGGCTTTAGATAATATGAGACCCGACCAAGTTGAAATGGATGAATTAGACTATTCAACACCTGAAGTTTCTTTACCAATGCAAGGGGGATCGCTGAATCAAGTCTCAGATGCTCCACAAAAAAGACGAATCGTCGGAGGGCCGCCATCTAGGCAAGATGATCGTCCGATGAACCGTTCAGATCGCAGAAAATTAAAAAAATAATGGAGTAAGCGCATGCAATGTCCAAGCTGTCATAAAGATGTTCCACTAAGTGAAAAACAGTTTGGTGCTTTGTATACTTGTCGCAAATGTCAGAGTGTTTACTTCGTAAATTTCGACGGAGTTCCTGAATACGGCGAAGTTGCGCCCATTGAATTCGTGACTGAAAACGACCAACCTGAAGAAAATTTAGCGGTTGTTGAAAACAATGAACAGCCTTTTCAAGCTTTTGAAACGATTCCTGATACAAACCCGTTTGATACAATTGCACGTGAAATTGAAACTTTTGGTAATCAAGAAACTGAAATTTCGGGTTTAACTTATGATTTAAAAATTACTGGATTAGACAGTAAAGAATCGATTTATGTTCTAAAAGAAGCTTTATCAGACGCAAAATTTGGTTGGAATTCAGATGAAATCACCAATCAAATTAATTACGGCAGTCTGGAAATAAAACAAATAAATCCAGTTCAAGCCTATGTGATTGCGAAACGAATTCAATTTATTGATGCCGAAATGGTTTGGAGCCAAAATGTTCTTGCGTAGTGTGTTTCAAGCTTTAGTTGTTTTTTTAATTTCTACAAATTGTTATGCCCAGAACGATTCAGAAAAAACACCAGAAGAATTAGCTAGGGAACAAAATTATTCAGGTTCACAAAATGAAGATTGGTCTCAGGCGCAGAATGATTTGAGTTCATCTAAACAAAAATTAATTAATGAAGAAATTAAATTAGTTAATTTAAAAAGTGCTGTTGAAAATAAAGAAAAAATGACTTCAGCAGAGGCTTTAGAAATCAATGACACAGAAAAAAATGTTAAAAAATACCAACTAAACTATAATCAGATGAATAGCCATTATTTATCCCGTTACCCTGAACGCGGATTACTGCAAAAACGAAAATACAATCGTCCATCAACAGATGACGTTGTGAGTGGCACACAAAAGAACAATAAAAACGACCAAGTAGGTGTGGAAGAAAAACCACAAACGCTAGAAAATCAGCTGAACAAATTGAAATCGAAAATTAAAAAGCAGTACAAAAAAAATACAGATCAATCATCTGATCGCTCGACAAAAGGATCTCAAAAAACACAGACGGCTTCTCAGGCTGCTGAAGTGCAGGATTTAAGCAGCAAAGATCAACTTTTGCAGTCGCCGAGATTAGAAAAATAGTTCAAAATTCTATGCCTAATTGATATGCATCAGTGAATTTTCAAAACCTTAATTGGTTATCATCTTTAAATTGATCAACACACTGAATTACGATATAAATACCAAATATTTCAACATGATATTGAATCATAAGGAGATCTCAAATGTCCGAGCAATCGTCTAACCAAAAAGATTTTCATAACAAAGGTGGATTGTTAGCCCTACTAGGATCAATTGGATTTGTTTTTGTATTTTTCTTTTACATTGTCTATATCAATAGCGGTGTGGATTTAGCTGAAAATGTTTCGGATCCTGCGGTTCCTGGCGAAATTCAATTTGATTTAGCATCTGTTGAAAAAGCATGGATTAGTTCTGATGATATCGTTAAAATGGGTGCAAAAATTTACAAACAAAACTGTGCTCTTTGTCATGGCACTAACGGGGACTTAATTGGCGGTATTCCGAACGCACGTAATTTAGTTGAAGGTGATTGGAAAGCTGGCGACACCCTGATCGATCATTATAAAGTTTTACAAAATGGTATTGCTGGTACACAAATGGTTTCTTTCAAAGCGCAATTAAATCCTAAAGAAAGATGGGCTTTGGTTCACTTTGTTGAATCAATCACTAAAAATAAATCAAAAGACAAACCTGAAGATGTTGAGGCGTTTGCACAAACTGCAGATTAATTTTAAATGTTAAAATATTTTTTTCTTTTATTCATTTTTGTTATTCAGTTAGAAGCTCAGGTTTTAAAACCTCAGGGTTTGCCTGCGTATACCGGTATCGATAAAGAAACAAATTCAAGCACAAAGCCTGATCAACTTAAAGGCGTAGCTATCAAAGAAAAATTGGGCCAGACAATTGATTTAAATATGACTGTTCGAAATGAAGATGGACAGCCAGTGACATTAGGATCTTTTTTTAAATCAGATAAACCTGTTTTGCTAAGTCCAGTGTATTTTAATTGCCCTGGATTATGTAATTTTCATTTTAATGGCGTGATCGAAGCTTTAAAAAAAATTGAATGGAATCCATCCGAAAAATTTGAAGTCATTGCATTTAGTTTTGATGCTAAAGAAAATTCTGATTTAGCCCAAAAGAAAAAAATCAATTACATGAAAATGTATTCGCGTTCTGGAACAAAAAATGGATTTCATTTTTTAACAGCCGACGAAGGCACAATAAAAAAATTAACTGAAAGTTTAGGTTTTGAATTTCGCTGGAACGAAGCAGCCCAAGAATGGTCACATGCATCGGCCGCGATTATCATTACACCTGAAGGAAAAATTTCAAGATATTTACATGGTATAGAATTTGATCCTAAAGATATAAAGCTTGCTTTAAATGAAGCAGCCCGCGGTCGTGTTGGTAACATTATTGATTCTGTCATTTT
>JAYUQO010000195.1:0-9092 GCA_043756765.1 Bdellovibrio sp.
GGCACTGCTTCTTACAGGAAACTGGGTGGTAAGCTTTCTTCATTCTCCAAGTCACGTGGTTTTTAGTCTGAATTACGGTGCTGACAGAATCACGGAAGTTTTATTGATTACGGCCATTCCTCTGATTTGGCTGCTTTTCCAGATGCGAAAAGGATTAATGACTCATCCATGGATGTCGTCGTTCGCCGTCGCCATTACAATCGGCGCGCTATCGACCTTATGTTTGCATCTTGCCTGCTGTCCGTTTCACCCTGCGCAAATTTTTGTTTGGCATTTTTTATCGGGATTCGTTATCGCAATTTGTGCGGGCCATATTTCGGCAAATACATAATCTTTCTAGTGCCTAAGATCGAAACACCTGACGATAAACTTTTAACTCGATCACGACAACTCCAAAAATAATCAATATTTCAGATATCAATAAAACATGGCCCGAAAAAGTTAAACTCTTTAATAAAAAAATAAGAATGCCAGAAACGAGACAGTAGAAAAGATTTGCTATGACAATAACAATTAGCATCCAAGGTTTGATCTTCTTAACGAGCCAATAACAGCACAAAGAGTAAATGGCATATAAGAACGGAAATAACGCCAAACCGTACAAAACCGAGGCGGGAAGCCCGATCCAGGCAGAATATTGAGGAAGTATGACTCCAGTCAAGAGCGCGCTGAATATGGCCCCAATACCGTCGAAGGCGAAGATGCTTCTTTCATTAAAACTCATCATCTTATCTTAGTCCAAGAAGATGCTTCTGTCTAAAACAAATCTTACGGAGTGGACTGCGATTAGCGGAGGAGTGATTGTTTCCAGACTTTTGCAATACGCTTAAATATTTATATTCGGTAATGCGATTTTAAAAACACAGCCCTTGCCAGGAAGATTTCGCACGTCGATTGTACCATGATTTAATTTAATCGCCCGTTGAGCAATCGTAAGACCAAGTCCTAGTCCTGTACGATTTTCATTTTGTTGCTCAAAGGCTTTAAAAAGATCGACCTTCGTATTTGGTAAGCCGCCGCATTCATCTTCAACTTCAATGATTACATTTTCTTTATTAATAACGCTACGAACTTGAATTAGACCCCCGTCACAGGTGTATTTGATGGCGTTTTGAATTAAATTTGAAACGGCAGAATACATCAGCTGACGATCAGCTTTAACGAAAAACTCAGGATTAATTTTAATGTCTAACGTTTGATTTTTAGACCTAGCTTCGAATCCCGCAGTTAAAACAATTTGATCGACAAGTAAAAGTAGATTCACAGATTCAGGGATAACCTTCGGTTCAACACGCAGTCTGACTTCCGTCAGCGCCCGACCGATCAGTTCTTCCATGCGCTGTAGACCTCGGTCTAAAACTTGACCCGTGTTACCCTTAAAGCCAAACGCACCGTCTTTAATTACATCAAGCGACATGACAACAGTGCCCAGAGCATTTCGTAATTCATGAGCAAGTTGACCAATATGTTCGACCTCTTGATGGCTGACTTGCGCATTTAGAAGATTTTGAAACGTAGTGACTGCACCAGCTATTGCTACATCCAAGCATCGATTAAGATCATTAAATTCTTGAGATGTAATAGCGACATTTTTTTTGATCGCAACTTTTGTTATCGCTTGGCACATTGAACCGTAAGCGTGAACGACATGCGAAAGCGTGTAGCCTAATCGAAGTAGCTCTGCGCCGTGTATTCCAGCTTCTGTTGCTATTTCTGCCTCTTCAGGATGGGTGGAGGCGATCACTACACCTGTTTCATCATTTTGAAGAGCGGCCTTTGCCATAGCCGGTTTGTTTTCGTCCGCATCAACTTTAAGATTATCCACGACAAGTTTAAGAGCTGCGAGAAGTTGTTTATAAAAAATCGGCAGTCCTTTTTTCAGCTGATCAGAATTTGACCGAACTCCCGCTAATTCGAGTGTTTTCTTTTCTGCAGCTGCCAGAATTTCTTTCTCATGTTTTACCAAAAATTCGTGCAGCATGTTAATTCCCCATGCTGAAATCAGGATGCAAAACTGAGGCCGCGACTCGTAAAGACAGGCTTCAATAAAAACTAAACTGATTGATGATGTTTAATAAAACTTTTTGAAACATCGATTATGGGGTATTTATTCAAAACTTGATGAATTTTTACCCCCTGAAACCCGTTGTTTGTGATAAGATAAAGAACTATGTCTGAAAAATACAAACCAGGTCAAAAAGTTGATTTAATTATTCTACGAAAAACCGATCTGGGCTTTGTTGCAACAATCAACGGAGAACACGAAGGATTACTTTATCACAACGAAATCTTTCAGCGACTTGATCCGCAACAATCGATTTCTGGTTACATCAAAGCGATTCGCGAAGATAACAGCATCGACCTTTTGCTTCAACCATTTGGCAATCATGGTTCAGATGACCTTGGCGTACGAATTGTGATGGCTCTCGAGGCGAACAAGGGTTTTTTACCGATCAATGACAAAGCGTCTGCAGAAGTTGTGTATGATTATTTTGGGGTGAGCAAAAAAAAGTATAAGATGGCCATTGGTAATCTCTATAAAAAGCGAATCATTCTTATCACAGAGCAAGGCATAAAACTCGTCAGTGAATAGATCTCATCTTGGCAGTGTAAAACAGAAAGTGCTGCCTTTATTTGGCTCTGAAATGACCCAAATTTTTCCGTTATGGGACTCAACTAAAGTTTTAGAAATGTATAAACCAAGGCCCAGCCCGCGGCGATCTTTATTTCCTAACTGAGCAAATCGATCAAAGATACGATTTTTCTGCTCATCAGGAACACCTGGGCCTGTATCAACAATTGATATTTTAATTTCAGATTCAGTGTGTTCGACTTTTACAGTAACTGCACCATTTTGAGGGGTAAACTTAACTGCATTACAGATAAGATTCGATATGACTTGCACCAATCGGTCTTTGTCGCAATTGATAGGATCCTTTAAATTTATTTCTTCAGCTTTAAGAGTTATTTTTTTTGTCGCAGCAATATGACGAAATCCTTCAACGCATTCAATAATGATATCTGACAAGTTATGTACTGCTAGCTGAAGATGAATCTTACCACCTTCGATGCGTTCCATGTCCAGAATATCACTAATGAGTCTTAATGATGACTCTGCACTTCGTTTAATAATTTCAATATATTGTTTAGCTTCCGAGTTAATTTCTCTCATTGAAGAGTCTTCCAAAAGTATTTCAGAGAACGATAAAATAGCCCCTATAGGATTTCGCAAGTCATGACTAACGATGGCAACGAATTCTTCACGGGTCGTTAATGCAGATTTAGTTTCTAAATGCGCTTTACATTCATGATCAAAGATTTCAGCAGAACGAACTCTTTCAGTATCAGCTTTTTTGCGTTCCTTCAAAAGGTTTTTATCAGTAGCTTCACGCTCTAAACTGACTATTTTACTCAGTAGTCGTTCGTTTTCACTTCGCTCATGCTCGAAGGCTAAATCATTTTTTAAACGTTCAGTTTTAATGGCGTTGTCTTCTGACTTTCGTTCATCATGAAGATTCTGTTGATCAGCATGTTGGTTTTTTTGACCAATAATATCTGAAGGCATACTTTCATTTTTTAAGTCACTTTTAGAGCGTCGCATACTTCTTGCATCATCTGCTTCAACGCGGTTTTCAGAAATAATCTTGTCAGTTTTTGATTCAGCTTTGTCTTTATAAGTTTCAAAAGACTGATCAGTTTTACCACGCTCGACATCTAAGCTTTTGTCGGTTTGCTTACGTTCATTTTCAAAAGGTTGTATTAAATTTTCCATGTGTAGAATACTACTCTTTATGTCTGTATAAGTCTGCTAATACGCTTGTCTCATTTGAGCAGTGAGTTACAAAAAGTTGTGTCATAATAAAACAACTGTGAATGATTAGAATTTATTTTACGACTTGTGTCTGAATAATTTCTGCAAAAGCGGCTTGAGCAGATTTAAAATTATCTAGGGGGTTATTTAGTTCATTATTTCTTTCGCACGTTAAGCTGATTGTTTTTAATTGATGATATCGATTCACAATCATTTGGTTAAAATTTTTAAGCATTTTTTTGTGTTCTGTTTTATAGGGTTCGAAAATTCCGAAGCGAACACTTTCATTCCAACTGTAACGGTTTTGTCTTGTGGCGACCCATGCACAGGCCGTAAAGCTACCTAAGCGAACCCCCGTTACTTTACTTTCAATTTTTGCAGTTAGTTGATCCATTTTTTCGTTAACATAAAGAAAATGTGGTACGTCGATGCAGAATCCATATTTATAATTTTCACTGATCTGATCAAAATCTACTAAGTTTTCCAGAACAGTACCGCTATGATTTGATAACATCAGATCAATACCCAGAGACTGGCAAAGCGCCCCTAATTTGTTATATTTTTCACAGAACAAATTCCATTTACTTTTATCCATTATGGTTTCAGATAGTCTGGTATTTATCGAAGTATCATGTCCTACGTAGTGTGATGTATCTATCACCGTTAAGTTTTTAATGTTCCATTTTTGCAATAAATCTAAACTTTTTTCTTCACTGCCGTCTGTCGATAATAAAGGAAATTCTGATCGTAAATTTGTAATTAATAATCCCTGGTCATTTAGTTTTTTAATTGTTTCTGCGTGTTTTAATAAATCAGCTTGATTTATTTCTGCATTGATTTCTGGAAGCAAGTTATAAAACTCGCTGTTTTTATCTTTAATCATGTTCTGAGGGTATTCATTCGCAAACCATTCAGATAAGTTAATCGAAGTTCTCATGTTATCTATTCTAGTGAAGTATTTGACGAATAGCAACATCTGGAAAACCTCATCTATTATCCACTATTTATATGGACAGTTTGATAGAAATCTGACCAGATAGTCCCATGGTGAGTCAATGCTTCAACGAATAATAAAAAAGCATATCGAGCAGAGTCCTTCGCCTTTGTTTTCACGATTTGTTTATTCTGTTTTAGCCATTATAACTATCTACGATATAATCTATCTAATAACAGGCAGTACTATTCCTTTTGCTGCAAATTTTCTGGGTGTTTTTGTTTTCACCCCACTGACTTTTTATCTTGAAAAAAAAGGTCACTTTCAAACGGCACGACTTCTATTTTTATTCAGCTGTAATTTTTATATTTTTGTAGCAGTTCAGGGCTTTGGGCCAGACCTACGCTTTGATTTTTACTACATCCCCGCTCTGATTGTTGCTTTGATGATTGATGACTACGAAGCTGATCGGCAGAATAACTTAATCGCAGGTATGCTTTTACCGATCTTTGCTTGGTTTACGACACGACTTTTTGGATATTTTTTAACTCCACCAGAATGGGTTACCAGCGAAGATAATAAAAATGTTTTGGTCAACGTTAATTTTGTTGGATCTATTATCATCACATATGTTTTTATAAAAATACTTTTCAAAACCATTAGCGAACAAAGAACTCAGATGATTATTTCTGCAAAAATGTCTTCATTAGGGGAAATCGCGGGCAGCATTGCCCATGAAATCAATAACCCCTTATCTGTCATCATTGGCCGTGCCGAACACACAACCATGAAGCTAGAAAAAAAAGATCTTGAAAAAAGTGAAATTATTTCTGATCTTAAAAAGATATCTGAAACAGGGCACAGAATAACTAAGCTGATTAAAAGTTTAAACACCTATATTCGTTCAACTACAAAAGATCCATTCGTTATCTGTGATATTAAAGAAGTTATTTTAGAATCCATTGAAATGTTTGAATTTAATTTAAAACATAAATCTATTGATATACGCATTCATTGCAAAGATGATTTGATCGTTAATGCTCATCCACATGCTTTATCTCATGCTCTAGTTAATATTATAAAAAATGCGATTGATGCCACAGCAGATTTATCAGAACGCTGGATCGAAATTAAAGTTTCAACAAATGAAGATTTTGTAGATATTCAAATCACAGATTCAGGCAAAGGGATCGAAAAAGGTATACTGAATAAAATCATGCTTCCTTTTTTTACCACAAAACCCCTTGGTAAAGGCACGGGTTTGGGTCTAAGCATTACTAAAAAAATTATCGAAGAACATCAAGGTTTTTTATATTATGATAATAATTCAACAAACACGCGATTCAGGATTCGTTTGCCGTTATGTGGAGTTGTCCCTTATTAAACGGACACTTTGTTTAAAGAACTATTCTTAGAATTTATGTACTCCAAAGGTGACATCATTTTCAAGGCAGAATGTGGATGATGTAAATTGTAGTCAGCAAACCATCCAGCAAGTTGCCTGATTACGGCATCACCAGTCCATAAATCGTTTACGTAAACGTAATCACGCTTAAATAATTTCACAAATGCTTCAGCCATGCCGTTACTCTCTGGGCTGTACGCAGGCGTTGTGCGAACGTCGAAGCCCCATTCATTTCCGTATGTCACAGTTTGAATAGCTTTATATTGTGGACCTTGATCACTGAGCCATTGAATTCTCTGTGGTAATTTTTCAACATACTCACCAAAACGTGATGTCACTGCTTGATCCATTAGTTTAATTATATCACCGTGGAACAGTGGTCTTTTTTCTGCTACAAAACTTAAAACCTCACGATCATGACATTCAAGCGCAAATGCTACAAAAACTTTTTCACCATTCCAGCAACGTATTTCTAAAATATCACTGCACCATCGAAGATTCGATTGCAGCGTCATCACCGTGCCTAAATGTGGACGCTTTGGTTTTGAAGTAAACTTCGGTAAAATTAAATTATTTATCTGCATAATTCTAAATATCCTTTTTTTGTTCCAGACCTTTTCATAGCGCTTACGTCGCTCACGATTTACCAATGCTGTGACCCTTGGGTAACCGTAAGTACCACGATCTTTTGTAACTGATAAAATTGATTTTAATACTTCAGGATCATCAATACGCCTGTATCTTTTTTTGCGCACACTACGATTGGCGTATTGATTCGATCTTGCGACACCAATCACTTTACAAATCTTTTTTATTTTGTATTTGGCTTTGCTAATTAAATACCTGGCTATATCCACTTTTTTTTAGCAGCGTAATCAACAGCGTCTTTTAAGATGTCACGATCAACAGTCATGTTTGATAATGATTTGCTTAATTTTTTAATTTCATTTTGCAAACGTTTGATTTCATCGACAGCATCAGAATAAGCTTGCGCTGGAATTGTTTTCTCAATTTCAGGATCTTTTACTTTTTTAGTCTGCATTCGCCATTTAACAGTGTTTTGCATTGGGATTTGATATTTACGTGCAACTTCGGCACTTGTTGCACCAGCTAAACACTCAGCTACTACTGATTTTTTAAGATCAGCTGTATAAATACGTTTTCCATCAACTCGATATGAAATACCACTTGTTTGCTCACTCATAACACACTCCTAGCAGGCTTTAGGCCTGTTGTAAATGTGTCCTATTCAATTGGGGACAACTCCAAAATCTGAATAATTTCGAAGGTAATGCCATCAGTAACTAATTTAAAGTTTCAAAATCTTCGTCTGTTAGTTCTTGAAGATTTGCATACTGAAGATCACTAACCTCTGTAATAATAATCGGTGTTTTTACAAGACTGTGCTTTTTTTCGATTTTTGCACAAATTAATTTACAAATATTTAATAATTCTTTCGCACTGATATCTAATTCAAATTCATATTCATCAGGCGGAAGTGCAAATATAGTTTCGTTTTCATCTGTGATATAAGGATAGCCATCTTCAGCAACCATAGCTTGGTCTAATTCTGAATAAATATCTTCGTTCGTCACTTCTTGTAGCATCACTTTTGCGATGAAAATTGGCATATGATTTCCTTTGTTATTGAATAATCTGCAAGATGACCATATTTTCTCAGGCTGTCATCTTATATTTATTGATCTTTTATTTAAGTGGTGAAATTGGGATACCATCAAACATAAGCCCTACTGTGACGTAGCCGCCAGATAAATTAATATTATCGACGTTGTTATTCACGGCTCCAGAGCTTTTTAATTTATCAACTATATTGTATTCATAACCTGTTTCGATCACAAAATAGACTTTCTTAAAACCAACGGCCACTGATGCACCTGCTGTGTAAATGGGGTTTGCAAAAAAGTTGTTCTTTTTATCAAGTTCACCATCTTGGGTGGCTGAATTAATTTTAAAATCTGTATTAGTTCCGCCAACCGCAATAAAAGTATCAAAGTAGGCAGAATCAGTTTTTTTAACTAATAAGCGGGCTACGGCTAGCATGGCCTCTTGACTGATTTTAGATTCAAAATTTGTTGATGATGACGAGTCCTTTTCGTCAGCAAATGTAGCTTTTTTTGTATAACGAAGTCCTGTATTTAAAAAACTTGTTACGGGAAAAGTAATCTCAACCCCGTACTGGGTAATTGCATCAAGACTTTTTAAGTTTTCTGCTTCCAGCTCTGCATTTAAATTCTTGGGGTCAACTTTTGTTGAGCCAACAAAAAGCCTGCCTTGCCCTGTAGAACTTTCGGCGAATGTTGCTTGTGTAAAGCAAAGTAAAGTTAGTACGCTAATTATCACCATAAATTTCATAAAATAGACCTCGGTTATATCTGTACTAATTATTATAAGTTCTTAGCCAAGATACAAGCCATGGCCTATGACGGTCCTGTACTTTTTACTGTCTAGAATAATGACAGGCGCGGGATTAGGGTTCCCCAGTTATACTACATCTATGAAACACATCATAACACCGTTTTTATTCCTATTGTTCAATTCTTGTTTGGTTACTTCCTTGGCTTTAGCCCAAAACTCACCAACTGAAGATTTTGCTATCGAAGTCATGACCCCTTATGCAAAACGAATGGGTCTTAATGGTATTCACTTATCAAGATCTGAAGAATTTTCTGATAATTTAGGCAGTAGTGAAGTCAGAAATGGCTACATAGAAATCGAATACGGCACAGAAGTTCGAGAAAAATATCCCACTATGAAAGAAGATACTTTTACATTTATTTTGTGTCACGAATTGGGTCACACTTTTGCTCGTAAATCGATGCTAAGACCAGACGGTACAAGAATTTCCCCGGAAGGATACAGTGATTACTGGGGTGCAGCTGTTTGTTTAAAGAAAATTTTTAGCGCTATGCCTTCAAAACAAA
>JAYUQO010000196.1:0-9083 GCA_043756765.1 Bdellovibrio sp.
AGACCACAATGGGGATTAAAAGGAAAAACCCCGGTAGAACACCGAGGTTTTATCTCTTGAGGCTTTTTTAACCTGTCCACTTTTAGGGGTACAGATCAAGATGATCGCCTTTTTCGTAACGTGTATTAATTTATATTTAAATTAGAACGCGTAAGTTAAGCCAACAGTACCTAACATGTTATTAGCATCTAAAGCTTGTGAGCCATTAGCTAATAAAGAACCATCTAAAGTCACTTTGTTGAACTTCATACCAGCACCAGCTGTGAATGTAGTTGTGTTCGCACTAGGAGCAGTTTCTGCAGTAGTTGTTCCATTAGTTTCTTCTTTTGAGTCGCTAATTAAAACTGTTTGAGCTACAGCACCACGTAATGTTAACCAAGAAGCTGCATTAGCTTCGATACCAACCGTAACTGGTAAAGACATTTCAGTTTTTTCAACTTTAGAAGTATTTTCTTCAGTTTTAGTGCTGTTTAAAGCAACACCGTAGAAGAATTCAGAACCGTCGTTTTTAACAGTGTGGATGATACCAACTTCGTATTCATCAGATTTATAATCTTTTACTGTTAAGTTAGTTCCTTTAGTTTTATAACCGTTCATACCAATTGAACCGTATGCATACAAGTCTGCATCAATCCAGTATCCACCAACTACATTGATGTTAGATCCACCTTTGTATTCATCAGTTCCAGAAGTTACTTTATCAACTAAAGAAACAGAAACTGCTACGTCAAAAGAAGCAGTTTGAGTACCAACTTTTAATAAAGTTGTATCTTCTTTTTGGTTTCCGGCTTTGTCGTTGTATTTAGAGTAAACTAAAGCTGCACCAATATTCATATCACCCATTTTCATGCCGTATGTTAATTCAATTGGATTTTGTTGCAATACAGGAGCGCTTGCATCGTCTCTTAAGTCAGCAACTATTGCATCATCATGACCTAAGTTTAATGCAAACTTTGCATCACCCATTGTTCTGACTAAAGTTGCTTCTGCACCAGTAGTTCCTGTACCACTTGTAGTACCTGACTCTAAAGTAACTGAATCAGCTACATTATGTAAGTAAGCTGGATTCAAGTGTAAAGTTGCGCTGTCATTTTGAATGTGTCTAGGGTTACCCAAAGCATTCATTCTTGAACGAGCTGCAAACGATGTTGCTGTTGATAGCATAATTGCTACGACTAATAATTGTTTCATTCTGTTATCCTTTCATGAACATGTTCCTTAGAACATGTATGTTAAACCTATTTGTGTTAAAAAACTGTTAGCACTTAGACTTTGTCCCGCAGCTGGGCCTGTTAGACCACTGAAGTTTCCATCTAATGTTAACTTATCAAATTTAAATCCTGCACCCATTGATACAAGTGTTTCATTAGCGCCACCGTCAAATTCTCTTGACGTGACTGCGCCTGTTTCTACTTTTGATTGATTCAATAAAACTGATTGAGTAATCGAACCTCTTAAAGTTAACCAAGAAGATGCCTCTGCTTCAATACCCATAATTAAAGGCAATTGTAGTAAAGATATTTCTGTTTTGCCCGTTGTTGCAGAATCAATAGTTTGATCAACATTTAAAACCGAAGCACCGATAAAAAATTCGTTACCATCTGATTTAGTAGACTGAACTACACCTAAACGTGCTGCTGTTGCCTTGAATTCTGGATTAGATGCTGACTTAGTTTCTTCTGATCCAACAGTTCTAAGATCTACGTAAAGATAATTGTTGTCGATCGTGTAACCAACGAAAATACCAGTATTAGCTTTAGCTTTATATTCAATCGTTGTTCCAGAAGTCACTTTACTTGCGATTCCTTGACCAATTGAAAAATCTAATGCTCCCATGCGTCCGCCTAAGCGAATACCACTTGAGTTTTCTTCAAGATCGTTTTGTTTATCTTTGTAGTTAGAATAAACTAAAGTTGCTGCATAAGCTGCATCACCAACTTTTAAACCATATGACAATTCGATCGGATTTTGCTGAAAAGATAATTCAGAAACTGGAGTTACAATAGTTGTTTGAGCTGTTGTACGTAAACCACCGATATATCCAGCAGCATTGTCAGACAAATGACCTACAGCAAATCCCACTTTAGAATCACCAAAAGATTTTACAACCATGCCTTCGGTATTTCGATTTTTACAGGGCTGATTTCCATTTGCTGCTACTCCATCACAATCTGGTGTGCCAGGGTATAGAGTAACACCAGATTCCAATGTGACAAAATCGCCTTGTGAAAACATATCTGCCGGATTTGTGAAAATTCTTTGGACATCTATTATATGTGGAGAATTTCCTAAAGAGTTCATACGAGCACGTGTTGCGTTGGCTTGTGCTGTAACTAACATGAGTACTAAAACTAAAAACTTATTCATGCGTTTAAATCCTTTCAATAATACTTAACGTAAAACTGTTAAAAGTTAATTCAATATAAGACAATGGTAATAAGGTCGTTAGTCGCGCGCAACACGAAAAGTTTTGGAACCCCTTGATTAATATGTTGTTTTTATTTTTATTTGGTGAAGTTGTGACTTCTTTGCATCAATAGTGGCCTTATTGAATACCCAAATATTTTTATAAAAATGACTATTATGTTAAGCTTGTGACAAGATTTATAAAATGTAATTTCTCCTCTGAAAAATGGCTTATCAATTATTTTCTTTCTCTTCGTTTTCAATTGTGGTTTTTTCTGTATTCAAAAAATAGGTTTAAAGAATTATGTTTCATTAACGCAGTTCTGCATGTTTATGATTGCGCTGTGTTAATAACGCGACGTTAGTCTAGTTATTTTGCAACAACACGGTGCTCATTCAATCTGACGACTCGTTTTAGACTTAGTACTTGAACACTTTCAGTCAGCATAAATGCCACTTTATCAATTATGTAGAGAGTTATTTACTTGGATGATGGGACTTGCTGAAGCTAGACTCTAATCTTGAACGAGACGAGGACGAGGACCAATACCCATCATGACTGAAAAAAATAAAATACTTCAAGGCACTATTAAACGACATCCAGACGGTTTTGGTTTCTTTATCGCCCAAGACAAAGAACATCCAGATGTTTTTATTCCAGCGCACGCGATGAAGTCTTCAATGACGAATGATTCTGTAACGGTCATGGTCGAAAAAGAACGCGATGGCCGATTTAAAGGTGAAATTATAAAAATCACTGAACGTTCGCAGAAAAAAATTGCTGGTGTATTTACAATTATGAATGAAAAATTCGGTCTAATCAGGGACGAAGGCAAAGGCTGGGGTAAAGATCTTAAGATCCCCATGGAAAAATCCTTATCAGCTAAAAAAGGCGAATTGGTTGTCGCTAAAATTAGTACTTACCCTGATGAAGGCGATTTTACAGGTGAAGTTTCTGAAATCATTGGCGATGCAGAAGACGCATTAAATGATATTAAACGTGTTGTTGTGACCCAAGGCATTCCTGAAGAATTTTCTCCTGAAACATTAATTGAAGCCAAGAAGTTTTCACACAATCCCGAAGAAAAAGATTTTGCTAACCGCACAGATCTTCGTAATATCAGTTTAATTACTATAGATGGCGCGACTGCAAAAGATTTCGATGATGCTGTATATGTTGAAATGACTCAACAAGGTTTTCATTTAATTGTCGGCATCGCTGATGTCAGTCATTATGTTAAAAATAAAACTAGCATTGATAAAGATGCTTATGATCGTGGAACATCTGTTTATTTTCCAAATTTTGTGATCCCGATGTTACCAGAAGCTTTATCAAATGGCTTATGTTCTTTAGTGCCGCATGTTCCCCGTTTGGCTTTAGTCGCTGATATGCAATTTAGTTTCACAGGTGAAATGACATCATCAAAATTTTATGAAGCAGTCATCGAAAGTAAAGCACGTGTCACTTATGGTGAAGCTCAGGCAGTCATTGATGGCGAAAATATGGAAAAATTTAGCCATGTTAAAGATGTCATTTTTCGCTGTGCTGATTTAGCTAAAATATTAATGGCCAAAAGATTCAAAGAAGGATCTCTTGATCTAGAAGTTCCGGAAACAGAATTAATTATTGATGGCTCAGGCGAACCGATCGATGTCGTTAAATCTGAAAGACTTTTTGCACACAGATTAATTGAAGAAATGATGTTAGCGGCCAATGTGGCTGTTGCAAAATTTTTATCAGGTAAAGAAATTCCTGCGATTTATAGAACGCATGAACCACCAGATCCGATGAAAATTCGTATGCTTGAAAAATACATGCAAAATTTTGGATCACGAATTAGTTTGGGCACCAGCGAAAAGTTACAGAAAAAATTAACTAAAGCTTTACACGAGTTTAAAGACGAACAATCACAAATTATTCATATTCTGACTTTACGTTCAATGAGCCAAGCTAAATACACTTTGGAAAATATTGGCCATTTCGGATTGGGTTTTGATTTTTACACTCATTTTACATCTCCGATTCGTCGTTATCCTGATTTGATCGTTCATCGTTTGATAAAAAGTTGTATCGGTCTTAATCAATATCGTCTGATGGCTGATGATGATATTCAAACAGCTGGTACATGGCTATCAGCGTGCGAACAACGTTCAGCAAAAGCAGAACGACAAATTCAATCGATTAAAAAAGCTCGCTTCATGAAAAAACTTTTAGGCCAAACATTTGATGGCATGATCAGTTCAGTCACTAAATTTGGTCTTTTTGTTTTACTTCGTGAATATAATATCGATGGATTGATTCGTTTAGATGATCTAGGTCTTGAAAAATGGGAATTCGACGAAGAAAATTTAAAACTAGTCGCTAGTCGGTCGGGAATGTCTTATTCAATCGGTGATCGCATGCGTGTGACAGTTTCGTCCGTTGATGTTGAAGCTGGGCAAATTAATTTTGTGCTTGAAGGCAAAGAAGCTGTTGTTTCAAGCCGCAATGACAAACGATCTGACAAACGAACTTCTGGCGGCGGCCGCAATCAGAAATTTAATAAAAATAATCTGAAAAAAGCCGAAACAAAAAACAATAACAAAAAACCACGCTTTGAATCCTATTCAAAGAAATCTAATTCAACAGAGTCTTATTCTAAAAAATCGAACTCAATAGATTCTGATTCGAAGAAACTGGCTTACTCTCCAACGGCACCAGTTAGCGAGCAGAAATCATCACAAGGTTATTCAGTTCCTAAAGCCAAATACGCTTCGTTATCAGATTACTTAGATCAAATGGCTGCAAAAAACCAAGGTCAAAAACAATCACAGGATCAATCTAGTTATGACAAGAAAAAAGATTCAAAATTCGAAAAAGGGTTCTCTAAAAATCGGCAAAACTCTGAAAAACGCAAGCCGACTGAAAACGATTCTGGCGGTGTTCGCAAAGCACGGCCTTCGAAATCTGGTCGAAAAACTAAATCTCGATAATTTTCTTCAATCGACATTAAGTTCTCCGTCTTCAGAAAAAGAACATTTATCGGTACCACAAAGATTACGTCTTAGCTTTGAAGAGCTTGGCCCCACTTTTATTAAGTTCGGACAACTTTTAGCAGCTCGGCCTGATTTAATCCCTGATGACTACGTTGAGGAAATGGCTTTTCTACATGACCAAGTACAACCCTTAGAATTTAAAACAATAGAAATGGTTCTTCTTGAAGAACTAGGTCCGAATTGGACTGATCAAATTATTTCTATTGAAAAAGCCGTATTGGGCTCTGCCAGTATAGCTCAGGTTCACCGCGCCAAATTAAAAAATGGTCAATCTGTTGTTTTAAAAGTTCAACGACCTGGAATTCAGCAAACGATAAATGATGATTTAAATGTTTTATACTTCATTGCTGAACTTCTTGAAAAATATATACCTGAAACCCGCCCGTTTAATCCGGTGGGTATGATTGACGAATATTTTAAAACATTAGAACTTGAAACTAATTTTGTTGTTGAAGCCAACAACATGAGAAAAATGAAAGAACTTTTTAAAAATGATCTTGATGTAATTATACCGACTGTTGATTTTGAATTAACAACTGAAAAAGTTTTAGTGATGCAAGAACTTGATGGTCAGCCCTTGAGTAAAATTGAATCGCTACAAAGCTTAAATATAAATGCCGATGAAATTATTAAAAAAGGCCTAAAAACATATCTTAAAATGGTTTTTGTTGATGGTTTTTTTCACGGAGACCTTCACGCAGGTAATTTTTTTGTGATGCCAGATCATAAAATTGGTTTGATTGATTTTGGCGTTGTTGGCCGTTTAAATTCAAAAACTCAATCAGCCATTGTAAATATGTTATTGGCACTTTCTAAAGAAGATTATCTACGTTTAGCTTATGAATATGTGGATTTGACTCCGTACTCTGAAGAGGTCAACGTTGATCTTTTTGCCAAAGACTTACAAGCTGTCATTGCGCCGTATTACGGATTAACACTTAAGAATGTGAACATCGGTCGAATTCTGATGTCATCATCAAGCGTTGCTGCTGAACACGGTCTGACTGTGCCCACTGAATTGATGTTGTTTTTTAAATCAATTGTTTCAATTGAAGGTCTCGGGCAACGAATTTCAAAAGATTTTGATTTCCTCAGTTATATTTTATCGCAAGTCGGTGATGTGGCCCAAAGTTTATTCCAACCTATTAAAATGGCCAACGAAGCAGGACTTTTGTTTCGTGAATCACGAACATTTATTACTGCCCTACCTAGACAACTGAATCTTATTTTTCGAAAACTAAATTCTCCAAATCATCATTCTAAAATTCAGGTCACAGGTTTAGATGATCTGACAAAATCAATTAGTAATTCTTTTAATTTATTGTTCTTAGGCGTGATTATGGCGTCATTGATTTTATCTAGTTCGATGATCTATACCAGTACTTATACGACTGAAATTGGATTAATCGCTGGGATTCCTAATTTAAGTTTAATTGGTTTTTTATTGGCTGGGTTTTTAGGTGTTATAGCTTTCTTCAATTACATTAATAAAAAGTAGGATCAACTATGTCTAAACGCCACCTTGAAGTCCCTGACGAAGTTCATAATTTAGCTGATCTGATTGGCCAGTTTATTCAATATTGGGGCTTTAAACGAATTCATGGGCAAATCTGGACACATATTTGGCTGGCAAAAAATCCTATTGATGCAACAACGTTAGTTAAAAGATTAGATGTTTCAAAAGCTTTAGTGTCATTAGCGATTAAAGATTTACTAAAATATGATGTCGTTAAAATTATCAGCCAAGGTGATCGTCGGAAAATGCTTTTAGTTCCTAATTTAGATATTCAAAGTGTGATCACAACAGTTCTTAAAAACCGCGAATCAAAAATGATGACTCAAATCGTAGCATCACAAGAAGCTGTTGATCAACTTAGTAAAACGGCTAAAAACTTTATGGATTTAGATCAATCACGACTTGAGCAGATGAAAATCATCACTTCCATGGCTGAAATGGCTTTGCAAACATTGATCAGTAATAATCTTAAAATATAATTTTATCGCCAATAATGGCAAGTATAACCCTGTGGGTTTTTCTGTAAATAATCCTGATGGTATTGTTCAGCACTATAAAAAGTTTTAGCTTCAAAAATCGCTGTGACCACAGGTTTTTTCCACTTTCCTGAAAGACCCGCTTCAGTTTTAACTTGTTCAGCGATTTGCTTTTGTGTTTCGTTCAAATAAAAAATCACTGAACGGTATTGTGTACCAATATCATTGCCTTGTTGATTCAAAGTCGTTGGATCATGCAATTTGAAAAATAATTTTAGGACTTCAGCGTAACTGATTCGATCTGCATCGAAAATAACTTGAATTGCTTCTGCGTGGCCGGTTTCACCAGTTTTCACATGGTTGTAATTCGGGTTTTCCGTATGCCCACCTGTGTAACCAACCTCAGTTTCTAAAATACCAGGGATGACTCGAATAAGTTCTTCGACTCCCCAAAAACAACCGGCTGCGAATAATGCAGTTTCTTTTTTCATTTTTTAGACAAGCTCATTAAGCACATTAACTCAAACATCGTATCAACTGCAGCAAGTCCTGTAATTTGTGAACTATCATAAGCTGGACAAACTTCAACCACATCAGCGCCAACAAGTTGATCAATTTTCAAATGGCGCAAAATTTGTTGGGTTTCGTAAGTCGTTAATCCCCCAGGGACTGGCGTTCCTGTTCCTGGTGCGTAAGCAGGATCTAAGCAATCAATATCAAAACTGATATAAGTTGGGCCTTTTAAAGCTGGTAATTTTTTTATCGCCGATGATAAATCTTTTTTAATATCATCAACAGTGATGATTTTTATTTTATGCTTTTTAACGAAATCTAAATCATCTGATCCAGCTAACGGCCCACGTATACCGATTTGAACCATCCCGCTTGGATTAATCAAACCCTCTTCAACAGCATGTCTAGCAAAAGACCCATGATGGTATTCACAACCCCACGCTGCTGGATATGTATCTAAATGCGCATCGAAATGAACAAAATTAGTTTTTCCATATTTTTTGGCAATCGCACGTAGTAACGGCAACGTTGTTGAATGATCGCCGCCGATAGATATAAATTTTTTATTTTTTTTGACTAAAGCCTCTGCAAATTTTTCGATTTTTTCATAAGTTTGTTTTTGATCAATTGGAACCACGGGGCAATCGCCGATATCTGCAAAACGTGTTTTTTGAAATAGTTCTAAAGCACGGGTCATGTGAAAACCACGTCCCAGACTAGAACATTCTCTGACTAATGTCGGCGCAAACCTTGCCCCTGGACGGTAACTGACGCCACCGTCATAAGGTGTCCCGAATAAAGCCACATCGAAGGGCTCTGTTAATTCTGCAAGCGGAAGCCTGAAAAATGTTTTTATTCCTGAAAATCGGGGGAATTCTCGTCCACTAATGGGTGTATATTTTAAATTCTTTTTTGCCATGACCTATTATCCGTAAAAAAGCATTTGGTTACAATACGATATTCAATTATATTCTGCTCCATGTCTTATGCAAAAGATCGTGACCAGCTTATAACGTGGTACAGTCAAAACAAAAGAATTCTACCCTGGAGATCATCACGCGATCCCTATCGTATTTGGATTTCAGAAGTCATGCTTCAGCAAACGACGGTCACTGCTGTTATCCCCTTTTATGAAA
>JAYUQO010000197.1:0-9075 GCA_043756765.1 Bdellovibrio sp.
ATTAAATCAATCCGATGAAAAGAAAGAAGGAACTCCCGCATGACACACAAACCTACAGCTAAGTCCTTCGGTAACACTTATTTACTGGGCAATACGACATGATAACTACAAAGAAGCTCTTAAACACTGTATCCGTACCCAGTCGAAGAATACGCGTGGAATTTATCGAAAAATTGCAGAGTACCTTGGTGTGCATGCTACGTTAGTTTCTCAGGTTATTTCTGGATCAAAAAATTTTACTGAAGAACAAACGCTTTCCGTGTGTGAGTTTTTAGGGATACCTAAAATTGAATCACAATACCTTTTAACTCTTGTTCAAATTGAGCGAGCTGGGACTGTGCAGTTAAAAAATCATTATGTTGAATTTAAAAAACAAATACAAAAAAAATCATTACAAGTCAGTCAGCGTGTTAAAAAAAATCGAGATTTAACTGAATCTGAAAAAGCTGTGTTCTATTCAAGTTGGATTTATTCTGCGATCCAAGTTAGTACCACGTTATTAAATGAAACTGTTGATTTTACATTTATTTGTGATCGATTCAACTTAGATCAAGCGAAAGCCAGAAAAATAATTAATTTTTTAATCGATACTCAACTCATTCGTGAAAAAGAAGGTCTTTATACAGCCGGCGCTACATCAACACATTTAGACAATGAATCAGCGTTCATAGTCAGGCATCACGCAAATTGGCGAATTAAAGCAATACAATCAAGTGAAAATTTAAATGACACCGAATTGATGTATTCGGCAAATTTTTCCGTCAGTAAAAAAGATTTTAACCGACTCAGAGAAGAAATGATTCAGACTATTCAGCGTTTTTTGAGTATCGTTAAAGATTCACCGGCTGAAGATATTGCTCAGTTTAATCTTGATTTTTTTTGGATTAAAAAATAATAGCTATACAGTAATTTAAAAGTTAAAACCAAACATAACATTGAACTCATATGGATCGCCCTTCAGTCGCGGCGAAATGGGTGAAGGGCCAGAAATATTGCCCTCGTAAATCGTCGAAATATTTTCATCGGGAAACTGAACAAAGTTATATAAAACTTGAAATCCAAAATACGAACGTCTGCGTAGTACGGGGATTTCAATGCCGCCGGCTAATCTAAAACCAGCAACACGGTCAGGGTCCTCATTGAACTCATTACTCAAATTATAAGTTCTGGTGTAGTAGCCCGTACCAAATAACGCATAGGGGTTTAAATCAGCTAGACCTTTTGTAACATTATCTGTGTTGAAAAAGTATTTTACATTGATGTCGAAGACCTGAATATTCACGTTTCCGGTGTAATTATTCACGGTTGAATTAAAATTTACGGCATGATCACCAGTAGTGTATCCTAATGAGGCCGCAATATTAAGGTCGAAAAAGTAACTAAACTGTAGACCGTAAATGAAATTTCCACCGTAAGCTTGGCTAAATCCATCAGTAAAACCACGATAGCCCGAAACTAAAGCCAGCGTTAGGTAACGGCCATTTTTTAAAAAATTGATGTCGGCTTCTTCGTCTGTGTCTTGTTCAAATTCATTGTAGTCTGAAAACGGATCAAAGGACTCATCGGATTCTAAAGCTTGTGAAAAGCTATAAGATCCTACGAATATGGTTAAAATAAATGCAATAAGATGAAGTAGAAAATATTTTTTTTTCTGGTGGATCACTCATAAAGTATGCCTTATTTTTTTATAAAAGAAATCTATTTTTAAAGTGAAGATTACAATGGAAGAAATGTTTGAGAAAGAGCTTGAGTTTTGGCTTGAATTCTAGCTTGAATTCTCTATGCTTAAACCTATGTTAAAAGCTTTAGTTATAGCTACGAATAGCTCCACATTGAAACATAATAATTATTTCAAAGCTCTTAACGTTGATATTTCTTATTTTATACTAGAGCCTCACTATAAATTTCATCTTTCAGAATTTGATATTATGAAAATTTATTCACAACAAATGATGCTTTCGGTTTTGCCTGAGCTAGGCGAAGTCGCGGCACACGCTGGGTGTAGACAAAGACTGGGTCCGATTTTATTTGATTTAAAAAAACAACTTTGTCCTAATCCTAATATTAAACTAAAAACTAAATCTTTAACTGCCGACTTTCAGCTGGTGAATACGGAAGTTCATTCACTAAGCGATCTTAAAGTCAGTGATTTTCCGAATTATCAACATATTTTGATTGAAAATTCAGATGCTGTTTTAAGCTTTTTAAAAAAAGAATTCGCTGAGACTTTTGATATTCAGAAAACTGAATCTGCCGAAGATTCAGTTTTTCAATGGATGGCTTTTTGTTATCAGTCAGAAATAAATATACCATTTGAACGTTCATTTTGGTTTTGTGAAAATCAAGATAACCGATCGATTTATGATAATTTGTATTATGTAGAATCTGTAAAAAAAGATTTAACAATCTGGGTGCAAGTTCCAATTGAACTGAGCCAAGATGATTCGTTTGTTCATTATTTTTCTGACCGTGTTTTAAATCGACTACACAGTGAATTTCATTTTCTAAAAAGTTACAATCTGCGCTTTGAAGAACTAGGCACAGATCAAGTAGCGTTTGCTATGGCTGCAAGACATCAGTTAAAAGCGACGACGATATCGTCAGTATTTGAACCATTAAATTTGTATTCTGAAGCCGAGCGCAGTTTAATTTTCACTCAACTGAATGCAGATGTATTCAAAAAACATAAAAAATATTTTAAAATAACCAGTGAATCAAAAAACTCACTGACGGCTGATTTTTGAATTGGAGCCTAAATGATTAATCGATACCAGACAGTGGAAATGAAAAATTTATTTGATGAAGGCCAGAGATTTAAATTTTTACTAGATATTGAAATTGTAGTGGCCGAAGCACAAGCCGCAAATGGGATTATACCCAAAAAAGCCGCTGTTGATATCAAACAAAAATCGAAAATTAATGTAGCGCGAATTCTTGAAATCGAAAAAAATACAAAACATGATATTATTGCCTTCGTTAGCCAAGTGGCAGAAACTGTCGGTCCCAACGGAAAATATATTCACTTCGGTATGACCAGTTCAGATGTTTTAGATACAGCTTTAAGTTTGCAAATAAATAAAGCCTTTGAAATTATTTTTGACGAAGTTAAAAAACTAAAAAAAACTTTAGTGAAAACAGCCGAAAAGCATGAAAAAACAATTTGCCCCGGACGAACTCATGGTATTTTTGCTGAAATTACGACTTTTGGTTTTAAAATGTATGGGTATGTTTCTGAATTATCTAGATGTGAAGAAAGACTTATCAAAGCCCAAAAGCAATTCGCGATTTGTAAATTATCCGGCGCAGTAGGAACATCATCAACTATACCGCTTGAAATAGAAGCTTTTGTTGCGCAAAAGTTAAAATTAAATATTGAACCATTTGCGACACAAGTTGTACCCCGTGATCGTCATGCAGAAGTTTTTATGTCGTTGGCTTTCTTAGCGTCTTTTTTAGAAAGATTAGCTGTTGAATTTAGACATTTACAGCGCAGTGAAGTCTCTGAAGTCATTGAAGGTTTTTCTGAAGGGCAAAAAGGATCTTCAGCAATGCCTCACAAAAAAAATCCGATCAGCGCAGAAAATATCACAGGCCTTGCAAGATTAGTTAAAGGTTACGCATGGACAGCGATGGAAAACATTCCACTTTGGCATGAACGCGATATTTCTCATTCATCAAATGAACGGGTTATTTTTCAAGATTCATTTACGGCGACACACTACATTGTACGTCGTATGGAAAGTTTAATAGCGGGATTGCATATTGATCAAAAGCGAATGAAAGAAAATTCTCAGATGTTGGGTGGGGTATTATTTAGTTCACATTTATTAATTTATCTTGTTGAAAATTATCAAATGTCGCGCGAAGAAGCTTACAAAATAATTCAACAAGCGGCCCATGGTTTAAAAAAAGATGAGCATCTTTCGGAAAAATTACTTAAAAAATATCCAAAATATTTTAATAAAAAAAATCTAGAGATTTTGTTTTCGGGTCAATCACACATTAAAGCCATTGATAACAGAATTAAAAAATTTAAAAAAGAGATCTTATGAAGCACAAAAAAATTGAACCACTTAATGTGGGTGATATAGTTGATGTGATTGCGCCAGGGTCGTCGTGTTCTGCAGAAAACTTTAAATCAGCGATTAACTGGTTGAAAGACAATGGTCTAAAGCCCAGATTCAGCCCTCAGATTTTAAAGCCAGATATGTATCTTTCACATAATGATGATTATCGATTTAATGATTTAAAAAAAGCACTAGTTGCAAAAGATTCAAAAGCGATTTGGTGTTTGCGTGGTGGTTATGGTTGTTTAAGATTGATCCCGTATTTAAAAACTTTGAAAGCCAGCCAGTTAGTGCCCAAGTTATTTATTGGACTCAGTGATATTACAATTTTACATCATTATCTAAACACTAAAATGGGTTGGCCGACACTTCACGGATCTGTTCTAGAGCGAATGGGTTTAAAAACTTTAAATGCAGAAAATGAAAAACAGATTTTTGAAACAATCTGTGGATTTAAAAATTTAAATGAATGTGTCCAGCTAAAACCATTGAACAAACAGGCCTTAAAAAAAGGAATTGTTAAAGGTATTCTTCGTGGCGGTAATTTAGCCACTTATGGAACTTTATCGGGAACTGATTTTAATCCTAATTATAAAAAATCTGAAAAGGTTATTTTATTTTTTGAAGACATCACAGAGCGTGGTTATAAAGTTGATCGTTGGCTTCAGCAAATTAAACAATCTGTAGATTTAAATAATGTTCAAGCTATTGTGTTTGGTGATTTTACTGATTGCAATGAGCCGAGTGGTAAAGACCTAGTAACACCAACCTTGAAAAATTTTGCTTTAAATTTAAAAAAGCCTGTTTTTTCAGGAATTAAAGCAGGTCATGATGTATATCAAACACCTTTATTTTTTAATACTGAAACATGGTTGTATACTGGCAAACAAGGAAAGCTGATTAACTGGAGTCCTTATGAGATATAACAGCCTAGAAAAAGCCTTGATCAGCAAATTAGAGACTGCCATTGTTGATGTCACACCGGGTGTTTGTGTTAGGGCTTATCATGTTGGTCGATTAATTTGTGATGTGCAAGTTGGTCTTACATATCCGATGTATGATTTAGCATCGCTCACAAAGATTATATTCACACAGCAAGCCATGATGAAAGCCTATGATGAGGGGTTGTGGAATTTTAAAACTTTAATTAGTGAAGTTTTACCAAATCATATTTTAGGTGAGCAGACAATCAGATCGTTGTTAACTCATACTTCGGGTTATGATTGGTGGTCGCCATTTTATAAAGACATCAAATTAGATGATACTTTTGAAGACAAACGTAAATGGCTTTATAAAAGTTTACAAAAAAAAGAACTTGTTCTTAAAAATCCGAAATCTACAGAAGTTACAAAAGCTTTATATTCTGATTTAGGTTTTTTAACATTAGGTTTTATTTTAGAAGCCTTCTATAAAAAAAATCTTTTGCAAGTTTGGGATCATCTTAAAAGTCAATTTTACCCAACAACAACTTTAGATTTTAATGTTGATAACAAACCACGATTAGCCACTAACAGATACGCTCCAACTGAAGAATGCCCATTTCGTAAAAAAGTTATGGTTGGTGAAGTTCATGATGAAAACACGTGGGCTTTAGGTGGGGTTTCGAATCATGCAGGACTTTTTGGTTCAGTTGATGATGTAACGTCCTTCGGTTTAAATTTAAGATCGCAGCTTAACGGTATTGCTAGGTATCAGATTAAACAAAAAACGGCTCAAGCTTTTGCCGAACGTGCGATCAGCGAATCAGTTGGTGACTGGGCCACAGGCTATATGATGCCAACGCTTGGTAGTGCTAGTTGCGGGCCACATTTTTCAATTCATTCAATCGGTCACACGGGCTTTACGGGAACATCGCTTTGGTATGATCCAAGACAAGACTTATTAGTAGTGGTTTTAAGTAATCGCGTGAATTACGGTCGTGATAATAAAAAATTTGTAGCTCTTAGGCCACAGATTCACTCATGGTTATTTGAAGCAGTAAAAAGGAATTTGTAATGGCACAACAAAGTTTAAAAACATTAAAAATGGGATCGCACGTTCATTTGATGGGAATTTGCGGAACAGCAATGGCATCACTTGCTGGATTATTAAAAGATCAAGGCTATAAAGTCACTGGCAGCGATTCAAATCCGTACCCACCGATGTCGACGCAAATTGAATCTTTAGGAATATCTATTGCAAAACCCTATTCAAAAAATAATCTTAGCCCACGTCCTGATTTTGTGATCGTCGGTAATGTGATTTCGGCAAGCAATGAAGAAGCCCAAGAAGTCATGACACAAAATATTCCATATTGCTCATTGCCCCAGGCTATGGGTGATGTGATTATTGATAACCGAACTTCATTTGTGATTGCAGGAACGCATGGTAAAACCACAACCACATCAATGCTCGCTTGGGTGCTTGAGCAGTGTGGTCAAAAACCAGGTTTTTTAATTGGCGGTATTCCTAAAAACTTTTCAAAAAGTTTTCAAAATCCAAAAGGAAATTGTTTTGTCATTGAAGGCGATGAATACGACACAGCCTATTTTGATAAAGTCCCTAAATTTATTCACTACAAACCTAAAAATGTGATTTTAACATCCATTGAATTTGACCATGCTGATATCTATGCAGATTTGAATGCTGTTAAAGCGGCATTTATTTGTTTAATGAAGTTGATTCCTCAGGACGGGCGAGTTGTTTATTGGGGTGATGATGCTAACGTGACTGAAGTTGTTCTTCAAAATTCTTTAACCAAAAATATTTATTCCTATGGTTTTGATCAAAAAAATAATTTTATATGTAAAATCACTTCGCAAAATGATGGAGTGACGAACTTTGATGTTTATCACAAAGAAAAATTAGGTTCGTTTGTGACCTCAGCCACAGGAAATTATAATTTGTTAAATGCGACAGCTGTGATTGCTCAGTCGTTTTTAGAGGGCTTACCTTTAGCGGGGGTGATGAACGGAATTTCAACTTTTGCCGGAGTCAAACGCCGCCAAGAAATCATTGGCGAACCTCGTGGAATTATTATTATCGAAGATTTTGCTCATCATCCGACAGCGGTGAAAGAAACAGTGAAAGCGATTCAAGCCCGCTATAAAGACCGAAAAGTTTTTTCTGTTTTTGAACCCAGGTCGGCTACATCCAGACGTAAAGTTTTTCAAAAAGATTATCTCAATGCTTTTAGCGAATGCGACGAAGTCATTTTAGCTGAAGCTTTTGATCAAGCAAAAATTACGGAAACAGATAGGTTTTCATCACAAGAATTAATAGATGATTTGAAAAAAATTGGAAAAACAGCCAACGTGTTTAGTTCGGCTGATGAAATTGTTAAGCATTTAAAAATGTCAGCAAAGCCCTCTGATATTATTCTTATTATGAGCAACGGTGGATTTGACGGTATTTATCAAAAATTGATGAAAGAACTGGCATAGCAGAAGGTATGCGCCCTGCGTAATTCAGTATTTATTTGATACTTTTTAAGCGGTGATTTGTAACTAGGTTATGGCAAAAGATAAAGCTGAAATGACCCCGTTGATGAAACAGTTCTGGGATATAAAATCACTTCATCATGATAAAATTTTATTATTTAGAATGGGTGATTTCTATGAAATGTTTTATGACGATGCTATCAAAGCTGCGCCCATTTTAGGGATTACATTAACTCAAAGAAATAAAAAAGCTGAAGATCAAACACCGATGTGTGGTGTTCCTTATCATTCAATCGCTGGACCTATTAATAAACTTTTAGCTGTCGGATTAAAAATTGCTGTATGTGATCAGGTTGAAGATCCTAAATTAGCGAAGGGTTTAGTCAAGCGCGCTGTCACGCGAATTTTAACTCCAGGTATGGTTTATGACAGTGATACTTTAGAAGCAACTCAACCCCACTATATAGCTGCTTTAGATGAAAACTCGATGAGCTTTGTTGATACAACAACGGGCGAAGCTTTCTACTTTAAGTCACAAGATAGAAACGAAAAAATAAAAGTTCTTCATGTTCTACCAATTGCCGAAGTTGTTTTAGATGAAAAAGCTGACGTTAAACATCTTTTGCCAGAAAATTTCGATAAACTGATTTCAAAACACACGTTAAAATCTGATACAAGCACTGATATTCCACATTCAGCGCAGTTATTGCAAAATTATATCTTATCATTGGCTGATGAAAACTTTAAAAAAACTTTACGCCCTTTTGTTGAAAAAAACTTTGAACACCGTTTGCAGTTATCATCAGACGTCATCAGACATTTAGAAATATTTGAGACTTATAAGGGCCAAGTTGAAGGTAGCTTTTTTTCAGCTATTAATAAAACAAAAACATCAGGCGGAGCAAGACTTCTTAGAAATTGGATTTTGTTTCCATTAAGAAATCAAAAAATGATTGGAGATCGACAAAAATTAATTTCAGCTTTGCGTGATGATTTGTATTTGATTAAAAAAACCCGTGAAGTTTTAGCAGGTCTTGGCGATATTGAACGAAGGTTAATTAAAATTTCTCAACCGCAAACAAATGCCCGCGATTTATTTCAGTTAGCAGATGCGCTTGAAGCAGGACTTAAAGCCTATTCGATGACTCAGTCGATTTTAAAAGAAAATTTAAACATTGAATTAATTTTAGAAACCATCACTGAAATTCGTAAAACAATTAATGATCAAGCTCCGCTGACAGTTAAGTCAGGTCATATGATTAACAAAGGCGTGTCATCTGAATTAGACGAATATATCGAATTATCAACTTCAGCGCATTTACATATTGAAAAATTAGAAGAAAAAGAAAAACTTGCCACTGGTATCAATTCATTAAAAATCAGATATAACAACGTATTTGGTTATTATATTGAAATTACACATCTACATAAAGACAAAGTTCCAAAGCATTATCAGCGTAAACAAACACTGGCTAATGCTGAAAGATTTTGTACGGATGAATTGATTCAGTTAGAACAAAAAGTATTATCTGCACAAACTAAAAGAAATGATTTAGAATATTTCGTTTTTGATACTTTAAAAAATAAAA
>JAYUQO010000198.1:0-3283 GCA_043756765.1 Bdellovibrio sp.
AACGAAAAGCTAAGCGCAGCTTGAAAGCTAAAATCGATCCTTTATTTAATATCGACTATGATTTTGGAACTGGAATTATTGCTATCCGAAAAGATATCCGTAAGGAAGCTCTGTCTGAAGATTCAAAAATATTAAAATCTGCTGTTAGCGTTACTCAGGCAAAATCTTTATCAAATTTAAGATTTGAAAAAAGTATTAATTCAGATCGCTTAGCAGAAATAGAACAAACGAACACGGTGCGGACTGATTCGTCTGAAGCTTTAAAAATTAATTTAACTAAAGATGCTCCTCTTTATTTAAAATCAAGCTACGAATTGTTAGAAGGTGGCATCGGAGTAGCTACTGGATTTTATTTCGAAAACGCAACTGGTATAGCTTCTCAATTTTGGGCACAAGTAGGCGTAATGCCGATGAAAGGCTCAGAAATTTCTTCAGTGCGATACTTTAGCACTTTAGCGGAAGCTAAAAAATCTACAGGTTACAAAGTCGCTCCGATGAACGTAACCGAACTTTATAAGTGGCAACAAGGTGAAAACGTAAGCTTCAAATCAAAAGGTGGAATTGCTTTCGCAGCAGGTGCTGGTCTTGGGTTAGTGGGTCTTACTTCTACATCTGTAGCTGTAGGTACTTGGGAAACATATGTCGAAAAAATAGATGCTAGCCGTGCTTATGTCAAAATCACGAAGTCCAAATTAGAGGCTTTCTCAAAAGGTACTGGAAATTTATTGGTTTCAGTTGCCGTGCAAAAATTTGAAAACAGTGATGATGGTTTTTCTTACTTAATTGATCTTCAGTTAGATGAAGGTCGCAAAGTTTATCAAGATCTTATTCGTGGTAACGTCATCGCAGCACAAATATTAGCAGAAAAAATTGCTAAAAACCCGATCCTGAAAGCTAGCGTTCAGAAGGTTGAATCATTCAAACGAGTGTCTAAAGGAAAAGGTTTTAATGTATTCTTTGGATTGCCAATTTTTCTAAATGTCTCTACTTCACAAAGTAAAATCCAATCATTTTCAACGACAGATTTACATATTGAAGACAACAGCGTGAAAGCTCAGTTTGGAATCTACGATTTTACGACGCAAACAAGAGCGTTTGGAAATCACACGATAGCATCTCGTGGGTTTTATGGAGTTCGATATTCTGTTGCAGATATGAAAACTGGAAAGCAAAAAGAAACTGGCGAAATGGGCAGATTCTCGTGGATGTATCAAAGTGACAATTCATCACAAAAATCGATCAACCGCAGTATCGAAGATTTAATGCAGCAGACGGGTTTGAAATCATTACGTGTCAGCATTCCTAATGTTTCAGGCGATATGGATTTTTCTAACATCAGCTTAAATATCAGTATAGACGCTGCGACTGCAGAACAAATTGGTAGCCATATGTCTAAAATGACAAAACAAAACTTAGCTACCTGGACTGAGCAACGCATCCAGCATGCAATTTCAAATTCTGGAATGGGAACATGTCAGGATTCGATCAATAGCAGTGACAATTGCGAAAATTCTTTCAAATTGCAAACCAGAAGCGGTGTTGAAAAAATGAAAGAAGCTTTAGATAAAATGTCTAAAGCAAGAAATGACGACGTGAAGTACACAAAAGCTTTTGCAGAATTTGGTAAAGCAGCTATGTCCAATCAAGTGACTTTGCAGATGGCATTATCAATGGCTAGACGAGGCGTGCAGTTGAGCTTTGCAATCGAAGGAACTTTTATCGAACCAGTACAAGTTAACTTGGTGACCACTGCAAAAGAGGGAGAATTTATCATCATCGACGAAAAAAGTGCAAACTCAGATCAATCATTGGATCCTCAATTTAAAAGATCTCGGTTTTACGGAATGAATGCAAATAAGAATTTAACAGGCATAGACGCAAAGCTAAAATAACAAAAGAAAGATTTTATGAAAAAAAGCTTAGTTTCCAGTTTCATTATTATGGCTTCGCATTTAGCGCTTGCCGCTAACGTTGTGGACCTGCGAATAAATTCTGTAGATCTAGAAAAATACGCAGAAAAAGCAGAAGCGTATTCTTTTACGGAAGTTATTTTGAAAGTAAACGATCAGCCGTGGGTTTATGTAGAAGAAATGGAAACACGCGGGCAGTCGTCGATTGCAGCGAAGCGAAAAAACTTTGGGATCAAATTAGAAAAAAAGATCAACCTTGGTCAGGTTGATTCTAAAAATGTGAATCTATTAAATATGTGGATTGATAAGGGCTATGTTTCATCAAAGTTTGGGTTGATGATCGTTGACCATTTGAATATCGGGGCTCCTATTTATAACGAATACACAGAAGTGCGTATCAATGGAAAAACGAATGGTCTTTATCTAATGGTGGAAAAACCAAAATCAGCAACCGGAGAAAGCCCTTACGTTGTGCGTAGAGCCTACAAATCACGATTTAAAACAGATGAAGCAAAAATTAGAAACGATCTGACGAAAGAAGAAGTTTCTATAATTGAAAAAGCCGGAGCTTCGTTATATTCGGCTATAGCTACAGAGTCTGGTTCAAATTTGTTGAATGAATTAAAAAGTCGAATGGACATAGAAGCCTACATGAAGTGGATGATTATGAATTCACTTTTTAAAAACGGTGACGGAGCTGACGAAGTGTTTTTCTATGTGGACGCTGAAATGTATGCTGCTGGTAAAATTTATTTCCGCATTATGCCTTGGGATTTTGATGATTTATTTAAATCTATGCATAATGTTTCTATTAACCAAAAAGAATTCGATCGTAACCCGAACACGATCATTTATAATTTTGAAGACAAATTAGATCTTAAGATTGCTAACGATCAAATTTTATATGCAGAACTGAAACGTTTGGCTAAAAATCTTTTGATAGCTGATTTAAACCAAGAAAAAACTTCAGCTGTTTTGGACCTTATTCAAAAAGATATCTCTCCGTATCTAGAGCGCACTGATATTTTAGAACTTGGTAAGTTAGATGCGGGACGAAAAGACAAAGGTGCCTATACAAAAAGTGAAGTCCTAGGAATTATTGCCAGCCGCAAATTAGAAATCGAAAAGCGCAGAGCTTGGTTGTTACAGCGTGCGAATTAATGAACTATCTTTTTGGGGTCAATCGGCCCCTTATACAAACTAGATTTTGATGCCTTACCATTTGCTTTCGATGCCGCTATTTTATTTTTTTCATAATTTTGCACGACGTATTCAAAAGAATCTTCTGGTCTAGAGGAAAGCAAAACTTCTTGTTGCAACTTTACAGCACCCATATCGCCCTTGACTGAAAAACTGATATAAGATTTTTTGGC